>DATNOW010000036.1:0-2819 GCA_036703515.1 Chroococcidiopsis sp. | reverse complement strand
AGCATCCCCCCCTTATCCGACGGGCTGATGATAAACACCCCCATATCGTGCTGCTGGGCCGCCGCGATCGCCGCCCAATTAGACTGATTGACGTAATACCAATGCAGATTGACATAGTCAAACTGATTAGTCGCGATCGCCTCGACAATCACATCCGTCGGGCCATGGGTCGAAAACCCAACAAACCGCACCCGCCCCTGCCGTTGAAACTCCCGCGCCACATCCAGACAGCCCCCCGGACGAAGGCTGAAATCGAGCAGCTCTGGGGTATTGATGCCATGCAGACCCAGCAAGTCAATGTAGTCTAGCTGAAGATAATCGAGCGACTGTTCTAACGTGCGGCGAAACTCTTCGGGATCGGCCGTAGGCGAAACCTTCGTCTGGACAATCAGCTCATGGCGCGGAAACTGCGGCAAAATCCGCCCCAGCTGCATTTCTGAACTGCCATAGCCCCGTGCCGTCTCAATGTGATTGATACCCAGATCCACCGCCCGGCGAATCGTCGCCTCCAGATTAGCCTGATTGTCTGGAGGAATCTGCCCTTGGGGTACGTCCTGCCACTTAAATTGGTAGCGCATACCGCCACATGAAAAAACAGGCATTGCCAGCTCTGTGCGCCCAAACCGTCGATATTGCATAGCGATCGTGTGCAGTGTGATCTGATAGAGGGTGTACTCCGTTTGCTTCTACAACGTAGCAAAAACAGGGCATAACGTTCTGTGCCGCGATATTCTGTACCGTGACGCATTCTGTAATGTAACGATACAGGATTGCAACGATACAGGATTGCCGAACGTAAATCGACTCGATAAAATCACCACTGATTACAGATCTTCAAGATTCGGCGTAATTCTATACTATCCGCAAGCTAATAGTGCCTAAAATAAGGTTTCAGTAAAACAGGGTTCCGAAAGAACGCTGTTTCGCAACTCCTTGAGGCTCGCTATAGTGGCATTAAACCTAAGATTAGGCCCGCTGTGCGATATTCCTACAACTCCTGTGATTCAGGCTCAAGGGTTCAGGCTCAAGGCCTGCCCCAAATGCGTCTTTTTCCAGAAGGGTTGATGGCGATCGCCCACTTGCTCTAGGCTCCCGTTCGTAGAGTTCGGTTTAACACATCCGGCCTGTGGAGAGGGAAGATAAGAGATAAGAGGGCACTTCTCCGAACTCAGACATGCGATCGCTCCAGAGGAGCATGTCTACCTTTGCCGTTCTGTGCAAAGGTACTATATGTGTGTTTTTTCGACAACTCCTACTTCCCAGCCGTCTTCCCATTTCCCCGCACCTATTTCCCTGCATAGATCCTGCTGTTTGGGCGACTCCTAATCATTTCCCAGTCAATTCCCGTTCCCATCATTCCCTGTTGCTGGCGTCACCGCCCAATCCACCTGAGATCTAGCTATACGAAAGATTGCGCATTGACATAGGCATTGAGATTAGTCATCGAGAGGCTGATATGGATATTCCCGAGTTAGACGATATAGAAACATCAGTGAAAGATCTGCTTTCACTAGCCAAGATAGAACTAGAAGAAAGGCGACTGCAGCAGCAGCGCGATGAGCAAATTCAAAAAGCGGCCGATGAGATCAAATTTCGGCTAGAGCCCTTGCTAAAGGATATAGAGCAAACGCTGTCTCAACTGTCACCCGAAGATTTTGTCGATAGCATCAACCGCAGAAAGCTAGAGGAAAAGGCGGCCGACCTGCGCCAAAAGCTGAGCGATGCGCCAATGCTGGCCGCGCAGGCCGTCGATCGGCAAATGATCTTAAACGAAGAACGACTGCTAGACGAACGCATTGCCGAGCAAGCCTCACGTTGGCGACTGGCCCTAAAAGAAGACCTGCTGGAGATGATTTCTGAGCAAGAAGACTTTTTTAGCGCCACCGATGCGGCGATCGCCGTGCGCGGCTATATCCACGACCTCAAGGCGATCGGCAGCCTAGAAGAAGTCGTCGATGCCCTGATCAACCAAATCAACCAGCATAGCGAAGAGGGCCCCGTCGCCCGCCTGCGCGGCAGCCACGAGCAGACCCTCAACTTTATCTACAACAAAGCCCTCGAAAACCGCTCTCGCGTGGAACGGGTTTATGACGTGCAGCCCCGCGTCAAGCATCGCAATACCGAAAAACGCCCCAACCCCTACTCGGCCCTAGAGGGAAAAGTCGTCATCTTTGGCGGGCACGATCGCCTCGAAACAGCGGTACGCAACCGCCTGCGCGACTCAGAGGTGACGTTGGTGTGGTGTACGGCCCAAGCCGGCCCGCAAATTGCCGAACAGGCCGAAAGCCATGTCTCTGGCTGCGACCTGCTGCTGATCGTCACCGGCTACACCAGCCACAAGCTCACCGAAAAGGCCATGCAGGCCGCCCAGCGATCGGGTAAAAGCCCCGAGATGATCAATACAACGGGCGTCATTCGGGTCTTAGAAGCGATCGAGTATGGCCTAAAAACCAAGCTGCTCGAACGGCGCTTTAACGGGTTCTCGAAACCCGCCTAGGAATCGCGCCTTGAATATATTAATACTGGGCGATCTGTCCAGTGCTCTGCAGGGGTGCACCGATGTGCGCCCCTATCTTGGTTTTACCGGGTTTCAGGTCATTCAATTCACGACCCTAAGGCGGGGGAATCGAAACGTCCACCGGGGTTACGGTGCCATCGGGGGCCAGGGCCGACAGGGGTGGGTTCATGCCCGCGACGTTGCCTACCACCAGCGTAGTGATCAGTTCGGGCTTGAGGTAGGTCTGAGCAGCCCGCAACACATCCTCAGAGGTGGTAGCCTTGACCGCCCGCTGATACTGAAAAATAAAGTCAGACGGGTA
>DATNOW010000035.1:0-3193 GCA_036703515.1 Chroococcidiopsis sp. | reverse complement strand
GGTCGCTGACTTTAAGGCCGTGCCCATGGTCGAAGCCGAAGAGCCGTTTGGCATCGTCCGCTCTACAGCTACCGGAGTGTGGGTGCCCATCCCCGGCTGGCAGGCCATCGTTGCCGCCGAAGACCCCATTGCCCTGCTGGGCATGAGCGATCAGCTGCCGATGGAATCAACCGATGCGATCGAGCCCGTGCTGTTAGTCGTCGATCGCGCCGACCGCGAATGGGATGTATACAGCTATTTCATCATCGATCAAAACGGAAAGCTGCACATCCAGTGGTTTGAACATGAACCTGCAGATCAATCCGCAGTGCGGCTGCTGGGCAAGGTGATATTGATCATGCGTCCCAAGCACGTTTTAGACGAAGACTATATCAAAGAGCGTTGGCAATTGGATGAATAACCCCTGGATGAATAACTGCTGATGTATATCATGATTGGTGGAGCCGGGCTAATCGGCATCAACCTGGCGCAACGCCTGATCGATCTGGGGCACACCGTAGCCCTGATCGACGTCAGCGCGTCGGCCTGCCGCTATGCCCGTGAGCATCTTGGAGCGATGGTGTTTGAAGGCAGCGCCGTTAGCACGGAACGCTTGCTAGAGGCTGGTATTCGCAAAGCTGATGCCGTGGCGGCCGTCTTACGGGAAGATGCGCTCAACTTGGCTATGGTGGCGCTCGCCAAACACTACGGCGTGTCGCAGATTTTGGTGCGTATGCGCCACCGTGACTTTGCCGAACCCTACCGCATTGCGGGCGCAACGTGGATTATCAATGCGGTGGATCTCGCAGTTTCCACGATGGTCAACGCGATCGAATATCCCCAAATTGAGTCGATGATGCACTTTGAGCAAGACCAAATCGAGGTGCTCAAACTACCCATCCCCGACCATTCCCAAGTGGTGGGGCGGAGTCTGGCCCAGATTGCCCAAGACCCCAACTTTCCGAAAGGATCGCTGATCATCGGCTACCAGTCCCATCCCCACGAAGATCTGGCGATCCCCAACGGCAATACGGTGCTAGAAGGCGGCTCAACCGTGCTGTTGGTGACTAAACCAGGGGCAATCCACTCGATGATTGATTTCCTCCAGGGGCACGATTAGCAAGCCTGTTACGGGGCTTTTACAGGGCTATTAATCATCATCGAGACTGAGCAAGGTTTGATCAATCTGCTGCAAGCGCTGCTTGACGATCGCCTCCGACAAAATTTGTTTGCGCAGGGCCGCGCTGAGTGCGCCTTTTTCGGCCAGCAGCAGCCGTCGACGAATGCCATCTAGCCGCGTTGGATCGCCTTTGCCTGTCGCTACATCGACCGCCCACTGGTTGTAGAGATCGCGCAGGTTGCGCTCGGCTTTGGCCACCTGCACTTGATAGTGCGATCGCATCTCTTCGTAAACTGCCTTAGGCACAATCCCGCTCTTGAGCATGCCTTCGAGTTCCTCTTGGGCGGCCTTGGCAGTGATCAGTTCGGCCCGCAGACCTTCGGTATAGGCCTGAGTGGGCGATCGCGACGACAAATGCAGCCGTTTGACCACCCACGGCAGCCCCAACCCTTGCACCACCAGCGACAGCAGCACCGCCCCAAACACCAGTGCCACCAAATCGCTGCGCCCCGGAATTGACGCCGGCAAACTCAGCACCAGCGCCATCGACAGCGATCCCTTAATGTTTCCCAAAAACAGGACATGCTGCCAGCGCAGCGGAATCGACCGATCCAGCAAATTGGTCAAGGCCAGCAGCGGATAAACCGACAGCGCCCGACCAATTTGATAGGCCAAAACCGCCAGCAGCACTGCGGGCAACGTCCGCCACAGGGTTGACAGATCCACCTCCAGCCCAATCAGCAAAAAGATGAACGTATTCACCCCAAACCCGGCATATTCCCAAAAGCTGTAAAGCGTCACCCGTTCCGATGGTGTGACCTGCGTTGAGCCTGCGATCTTGCCAATATTGCCAATCATCAAACCAGCGACCACCACGGCCACTACCCCCGACGCCCCCACCGCATGCCCCACCTGATAGGCCCCCAGCGCCAGCGCCACCGTCAGCAAAATGCCGCTGAGGTTGTCATCTGAGCGCGTAAACAGCCCAGCCCCCAAGTAGCCCAGCACGAGCCCCACTAAGATCCCACCCACAATCGAAACCGCTAGAGCCTGCACGCTCATGGCCAGCGATGTTCCCCCCGTTTGATGGGTCTGGATGATCAGGTTAAACAACACTAGGGCCGCCCCGTCGTTGAATAAACTTTCTCCTTCCACAATGGTCGTGAGGCGGGAAGGCACTGCCACCTCCTTAAACACTGCGATCACCGAAACCGTGTCGGTAATGGCCAAAATCGTGCCTAACAGCAACGCCGGAATCCACAGCAGACCGAGGGCAAACTTCAGCACCACCGCCGTAATGCCCGCCGAAATGATAATGCCCGGCCCGGCCAGCATCGAGATTGGCTTCAGGGTGCTGCGCAGACGGCTGAGATCGGTATTAATCGACGCTTCAAACAGCAAAATCGGCAGAAACAGGTTGAGAATCAGCGCCGGGTCAAGCCGCGTCTTGTCGGGCAAAAAATCAGCGATCGCCAATCCTGCTAACACCAGCCCGGTCACGTAGGGAATGCGCAGTCGTCGCGACAGCAGCGCCACCCCCGTCGCAACGAGCAGCAAAATGATGCTGTCGGAGACAAACCCGGCAATACCCTCGGTAGGCAATTCGCTAGACGTACTTGCGATGTAAGTCAACATAAACAATATCTGTTGTCTGAGTGGGTATCCCGTTCACGCATCATGAGTCATGAGTCATGGGTCATTTTTGACAAAGTGCCAAACCACTTTCCACTCTAAACCGGGTAATAGCGCATTGTTTGAATGGGATGTCCATGACGCAGATGGCGCTCCACCACCGCCGCTACTTCTTCAGGCTGAACGCGGCAATACCACACTTGATCGGGCAGCACTAACACCATGGGGCCATTACCGCACTGTCCCAGACATCCGCTGGCCTCGATGGAGATTTTGCCCAAGGTTTGGTCAGAGCAATCGGTCGGGATATTGCCAGAGATTTGGGCAGAGATATCACTAGAACTATCACCCAAGATCCCAACCGCACGGTCAACCGCTGATTGATTGTGCAAGTCTGGTGGCGCGGAGACAGCGTTTTTTGAAGCAAACGCTTGCTCGGTGGATTGCTCGGTGGATTGCTCG
>DATNOW010000034.1:0-2250 GCA_036703515.1 Chroococcidiopsis sp. | reverse complement strand
TGGTGATAAGGCTGGTGCGGGTGAAGCCCACCTACGGCTACGGCAAGCCCCACGAATGGATCGAAGACTCGCCCCATCGGGTGCGCCCAAGCTGCATTGTGGCTGACAAGTGTGGCGGCTGCCAGTGGCAGCACGTTGACTATGACTTTCAGCTAACGGCCAAGCGCAATCAAATCATTCAAGACCTAGAGCGCATCGGCGGGTTTGAAAATCCGCCGGTTGAGCCAGTATTGGCCATCGGTGAACCGCTGGGTTATCGCAATAAGGCCACCTATCCGCTGCGACGGGTCGCCGATAGCGATCGCTCGCGCCGGGACGGGGGGCGCACACCGGTTTTGCGATCGCCTTCCTTGCGATCGCCTTCCTACAGTGTCCAAGCGGGCTATTACCAAAAGGGCAGCCACCAGTTGATCAACCTCAACCAGTGCCCCATCCAAGATGCGCGGCTCAACCCGCTCTTGGCAGACCTCAAGCACGACATCGCCAAGCAGCAGTGGCGGATTTATGATGAAGCCACCCATCGGGGCGAATTGCGCCATCTGGGCCTGCGCATCGGGCGGCGCACCGGCGAAATCTTGGTAACGCTAGTGGCGACGGAGGGAAACCTGCCGCGATTGGCCACCCAAGCCGAAAACTGGCTCAAAAGCTATCGCGGATTGGTCGGGGTCTTGCTCAACCGCAACCCCAAGCGCACCAATGTGATTTTGGGAGCGACCACCGAATGCGTCGCGGGTCGCCCTTACCTCAATGAAGTGTTTGCCGGGCTGACGTTTCAACTGCGGGGCGATACTTTCTTTCAGGTCAATACCGAGCAGGCGGAAGCTCTACTAGAGGCGATCGCCCACGAACTGCGGCTGACGGGTAATGAAGTGCTGCTCGATGCCTATTGCGGCATCGGCACGCTGACGCTGCCCCTGGCCAAACAAGTAAAACAGGCGATCGCCCTTGAGCTACAGCTAGAGGCGATCGCCCAGGCCCAGCTCAACGCCCAGCTCAACGGCATCACCAACGTCGAGTTTCAGGTTGGCGCAGTAGAAGATCTGCTGCCCCGGCTCGACATCGCGGCCGATGTGGTGCTACTCGACCCGCCCCGCAAAGGCTGCGCCCCCGAGGTGATCGCGGCCCTATGCCAGATGCACCCCGCCCGAATTGTCTACGTTAGCTGCAACCCGTCTACCCTGGCGCGTGACCTCAAGCTGCTGCGCGAACAGGGAAACTATCGCCTGACGCGGGTGCAACCGGCCGATTTCTTTCCCCAGACGGGCCACGTCGAATGTGCCGCGTTTCTTCAGGCCACCTAACCCCAATTTGCCGTTAGCCAAACTCCCGCTCGGCGGTAGGATAAAGGCATCTCGCCATTCCGAACTGATCGGAGTGATACCGAGCCTTGACGGGCAATCAAGCCCGGACGATGGCTTGGACTACGGCACGAACGGTGGCACGAACGGTGGCACGAGTATGCGCACGAACGATGCAGCACGGACTAGGGTTTGGACTGTGGCAGGAACTATGAAGCAGGGACTATGAAGCGCGGACTATGAAACTAAGTGAACTGGTGCGAAAACTAGAGGCTTCTTCCAGCAGCTTGACGGAAAATGCCGCCTTTGACCCAGAGGTTAATGGGGTGGCGGCGATCGATGAAGCGTCAACGGGGATGCTGAGCTATATCGAGGGCGAAAAGTTTGCGGCCCAGGTGAAAACCACCGCGGCCAGCGTGCTGATTTTGCCGAACCACGCGGGGCTCAAGGCTGAGGCCGCTGAGCACGGCATTGCCTGGATTGAGGCCCCCCATCCTCGGCTGATGTTTGCTCAGGCGATCGCCCTGTTTTACCAACCGTTTACGCCCGTCCCCGAAATTCATCCCACAGCGGTGATTCATCCTACGGCCAGGCTGGGCGATCGCGTTGCCATCGGGGCCCATGTGGTGATCCAAGCCGGGGTCAAAATCGGCAGCGACACCTGCATCCATCCCAATGTGGTGATCTATCCCGAAGTCGAAATTGGCGATCGCGTCACCCTCCACGCCAACTGCGTCATCCACGAACGCGCCCAGATCGGTTCCGACTGCGTGATTCACAGCGGTGCTGCCATTGGCTCAGAAGGGTTTGGCTTTGTGCCCATCGCCGAGGGCTGGCTCAAAATGCAGCAGTCGGGCTACGTGGTGCTAGAAGAAGGAGTCGAGGTGGGCTGCAATTCCACCATCGATCGCCCCGCCGTCGGCGAAACCCGAATCAAGCGCCAAACCAAGCT
>DATNOW010000033.1:0-2531 GCA_036703515.1 Chroococcidiopsis sp. | reverse complement strand
CACGCCCAGTTCCCAGGGCACCCCGGCATGTTTGATCGAGCTGAGTGGCGATGCGCCGGTGCCGCCATCATGTCCAGAGATTTGGATGATGTCAGCATTGGCCTTGGCCACCCCAGCGGCAATCGTGCCAATGCCGACTTCTGCCACGAGCTTCACCGAGACGCGGGCTAGCGGGTTGATCTGGTGCAGATCAAAGATTAGCTGCGACAGATCTTCAATCGAGTAGATATCGTGGTGCGGCGGTGGCGAAATCAGCGAAACCCCGGGCTTCGAGCGCCGCAGCATGGCGATGTAGGGGCTGACTTTTTTGCCCGGAAGCTGTCCACCTTCACCCGGCTTTGCCCCTTGAGCGATCTTGATTTCGAGCTGCCGCGCGCTCATCAAGTATTCAGGGGTGACGCCAAACCGCCCTGAGGCAATTTGTTTGATGGCCGAACTGGCCGTATCGCCATTGCGCAGCCCTTTCAGGTGCGGGAATAGAGACGAGTTACCGTTTTCGTCAACATCGCTGAGCGTTTTGTAGCGCATCGGGTCTTCGCCGCCTTCGCCGCAGTTGGACTTGCCGCCCAAGCGGTTCATGGCGATCGCCAGGGTTTCATGGGCTTCCCGCGACAGGGACCCTAGGGACATGGCCCCCGTGCAGAACCGTTTGACGATGTCTTCGACCGACTCGACTTCTTCTACGGGGATAGAGGGGCGATCGCCCTTAAAGTCGAGCAAATCGCGCAGCGCCGTGACCGGACGTTCTGCCAGATGCTTTTTGTAGACTTCGTAGTGGTCATAGCTTTGGTCAGCTACAGCCTTGTGCAGCGCCTTGGCCATTTCCGGGCTGTTCATGTGATATTCGCCGCCCGGCTTGTAGTTAAAGAAGCCGAAGTTCTCTAGCTTTTTGCCAGCCAATTCGGGGAAGGCGCGATGGTGGAAGGCCAGCACCTCCCGCCCTAAGTCGTTGACGCTCAAGCCGCCGACGCGGGATGCGGTGCCCTTAAAGGCGAGATAGAGCAAGTCTGCCCCAATACCAATGGCCTCAAAAATCTGCGCGCCGTGATAGCTCGACAGCAGCGAAATTCCCATCTTCGATAGGATTTTCAGCAGCCCGGCTTCTAGGGCTTTGCGATAGTTGTGCTGTGCGCCGGTCACGGTGGTTTTGGGCAACCGCTCCCGGGCCATCATGTTTTGGGTTTTGGTATCTGACCACCAGTGCCGCACGGTTTCAAAGGCCAGGTGGGGGCAAACGGCGCTAGCGCCATAGCCAATCAAGCAGGCGATGTGGTGGGTGCTCCAGCATTGAGCGGTGTCGACGATCAGCGAGGCCCGCATCCGCAGTCCTTGCCGGATCAGATGGTGGTGGACTGCCCCCACGGCCAGCATGGGCGGAATGTAACTAAAATCAGCGCTGAGGGTGACAGGTGCCCCGTTGGCATCAAGGCGATCGCTCAAAATCAGGATAGTCTTGCCGGCTCGGACAGCCGCTGTAGCGGCTTGACAGAGGGCGTTGACGGCCTGCTGGAGGGCGTTGGCATCCGCTGAAATCGCAAACAGGGTAGAGAGATTGGTCGTCTCAAAATCAGAGTTGCGAATCTGATCGAGGTCGGACTCACCCAAAATCGGCGACTCAATCTTGAGCAGCTTGGCATACTCTGGCTTCGCGTCGAGCAAATTGCCCCGCGCCCCTAGCTGCATGCTGAGCGACATCACTAGACTTTCCCGCAGGGGGTCAATGGGTGGGTTGGTGACTTGGGCAAAGCGTTGCTTGAAGTAGTCGTAAAGCAAGCGTGGCTTGCTCGACAGCACGGCTAGGGGAATGTCATCCCCCATACAGAAAGTCGGTTCCTTACCCTGAGACGCCATCTCTTCGACGATCATCTCGACGTCTTCAGAGGTGTAGCCAAAGGCGGTTTGCTGGCGCAGCAGGGTTTCACCGTCGAGGCGAGGCGTTTCCACAAACGGCTGGAAGGAAAAGTCTTGGCGATTTTCCTTGAGCCATTGTCCGTAGGGATATTTCTGGGCCGTGCGCTGCTTGATATCCCAGTTTTTGAGGATCTCGTGGGTTTCGAGGTCAACGGCGATGGTTTGACCCGGGCCGAGACGACCTTTTTCGATGATCTCTGCCTCGGGCAAATCAACCACCCCCGCTTCAGAGGCGACTACCACATAGCCACTGCGAGTAATGCTGTAGCGGGCGGGGCGCAGACCGTTGCGGTCGAGGGAGGCTCCCACTTTTTTGCCGTCGCTAAACACCAGCAGGGCAGGGCCATCCCAGGGTTCTTGAATGCCGCTGTAATATTCGTAGAAATCAACGATTTCGGGATGATCGGCCAGATCGGGCTGGTTTTGGTAGGCCTCAGGCACCATGATCATCAGCGACTCTAGAGGGCTACGCCCCGATCGCACCAGCAATTCAAAGGAGTTGTCGAGGTTGGCGGAGTCGCTGTTGTCGAGGTTGACCACCGACAGCAGTTCTGACAGGCGATCGCCCCAGATTGCGCTGGATAGATCGGCTTCGCGGGCTACCATCCAGTTGATGTTGC
>DATNOW010000032.1:0-3137 GCA_036703515.1 Chroococcidiopsis sp. | reverse complement strand
GCTTCCTCTAAAAGCAGGTCTAACTTAAACCGAATTTCCTCTGAAAGATGGGTATCTGCCGACACTTTTTCCATCCATTGTTCTAGCGTTGCGAGCGCATCAAGCTGACAATCGAGTTGAACACAAAAGGTTGAAGAGACTTGTTCGTGGTTTGGAATGGGCGCAGAACTCATGCAGTCAACCCTACAAATACCCTACACAATATAAGGTCTAGAAAAAATAAGGTCTAGAAAAACAATATGGTCTAGGAAAAACGAGATCTATAAAGTAAGGTCTAGAAAATTCTAGATTTCTGGGCTCTTTATTTCTGTGCTCTCTATTGCCGTGATCTCTATTTGGGCCTCCATCCAGTGGAGTATTCTACACCGTATCCGCTAGGATGAATGTCGCACCGTTTGATTCAGGCTCTGATTCTTTGATTATGTCCGTTCGCGTTCGCATTGCACCTAGCCCTACAGGCCTCCTTCACATCGGCACTGCCCGCACTGCCGTCTTTAACTGGCTGTTTGCCCGTCACCACGGTGGGCAATTTATCTTGCGGATCGAAGATACCGACTTAGAGCGATCGCGCCCTGAATACACCGACAATATTCTCGAAGGCTTGAAGTGGCTCGGTTTGACCTGGGATGAAGGGCCGTTCTTTCAGACCGAACGCGTTGCCCTTTACCAAACGGCAATCAAGACGCTGCTCGACCAAGGGCGCGCCTACTACTGTTTTGCCACCGAGCAAGAACTGGACGAAATGCGGGCTGCCCAAGAAGCCAAGGGGCAAGCGCCACGCTACGACAATCGCCACCGCAACCTCACCCCCGAACAGCAGGCGGCCTTTGTGGCAGAGGGGCGACAGGCGGTGATCCGGTTTAAGATCGACGACGATCGCGAAATTACCTGGACAGACTTGGTGCGCGGCACCGTCAGTTGGAAGGGCAAAGACCTCGGCGGCGATATGGTGATTGCCCGCAGGGCGGGCATGGGCGAGATTGGTGCGCCGCTGTATAACTTTGTGGTCGTGGTCGACGACATCGATATGCAGATCTCCCACATCATTCGAGGCGAAGACCACATTGGCAACACGCCCAAGCAAATCTTGCTGTACGAAGCGCTGGGGGCAACGGTGCCGCAGTTTGGGCACACGCCGCTGATCCTCAGCCCGGCGGGCAAAAAGCTGTCAAAGCGGGATGGCGTCACCTCGATTTCAGACTTCAAAAAAATGGGCTACACCCCAGAGGCGATCGCCAACTACATGACGCTGCTGGGCTGGTCGCCGCCGGAGGGCATGGACGAACTGTTTAGCCTGGATGCGGCGGCGGCGGCTTTTGGCTTTGAGCGGGTCAACAAAGCGGGGGCTAAGTTTGACTGGGACAAACTCAACTGGATCAACAGCCAATATCTGCACAAGCTGCCACTGGCAGACTTGACTGAGCAGCTCATCCCCTACTGGCAAGAGGCGGGCTATGGGATAGACCCCACGGGCGATCGCCCCTGGCTAGAGCAGGCCACGGCGCTGATTCAAGCCAGCCTGACTCGTCTTGACGACGCGGTGGCCATGACCCGCTACCTGTTTGTTGAGGATGTCGGCTTTAGCGATGAGGCCACGGCCCAGTTGCAGCAGCCCGGAACGGCGATCGCCCTGCAGTCGATTTTGGACGGGCTTGACGGCACACTCCTAACCGCCGAGGCCGCCCAGGCGTTGATCCAGCAGGCGGTGAAGGCCGCAGGGGTGAAAAAAGGGTTGGTGATGCGATCGCTGCGGGCGGCGCTAACCGGCGATATGCACGGGCCTGACCTGCTGCAATCATGGCTGTTGCTCAACCCGCGCCAGTTTGACCGGACGCGCTTACAGCAGGCCGTGGCGATCGCCAGTGCCAGTGCGTCCTAGATTCAGCGTCGGCGATTCTACCGCAATTCGCAGACAGTGAGAGCAATTTGAACACAAGGGGGTTCCCGTAGGAGCCCCCTTATTTTGTGGTCAGCCCCCCGCCCCTCAATCTCGATGCGGATTCAAGCGTGGGGAATAAATTTACAGGAGATAATTTTATTCGTGGGGAATAAATAATGCCGACCCCACCGCAAACATCACGCTCGCCACAAGCTGGGAGCCTACTTCTAGGGAAGGGGCTTGGGTCAGCGTAATCGCAGAATTGACCACAAAAATCAGCGAGCCGAGCAGAAACAGCCAGCCTGCAACCACAGCGCGACGCTTGGATGGATTGGAGGTGGAATCGGGTGGGTTGGAATTCATTGAATTGCGTCTTCCTAAATAACGTCTTTCGGCGGGGTAACTGCGATCTCTTTGTGAGCCTATCAGGAGGTGAGCCGCAGGCGCTCGGCGCAGATTTATCAAAATCCTACATTCTGTGGCTGCTATGCCGTTTCTTGATGAAGTCTGCACCAAACAGAAGAAATTTGCCGGGAAATTGTGAATGATGGAGGGGATGCGATGGGTTGATGTCTGGCCGCACAAACCAACTATGCGCCCATCATGCGCCCATCGCCCCAGGCGTGCCCATACCCTTAACTCCTAGAAACCATCGTGAGCCAAGCACCAACGCTAAATTTATCGCTAGGGGCGCTGTCGGCCTATAGCGAAAATGCCGGGGCGCTGCTGATCGACAGTGCTGCCACCATCACAGACTCCGATTCCACTACGTTTAAAACGCTTAAGGTGAGCTTGAGCAGCGGTGGCACCACAGACGATCTGCTGCTGATTCGCAATAGCCAGACCAGCTCAAACTTGACGACGGTCGGGGCGTTAGGGGTAGGCAATGGGGTTATTTACTACAACTTTGGCTTGGCCGGGGGCGGGCCAAAGCAAGTTGCCACCTATACCGGCGGGCTAAACAATACGCCGCTGGTGATTACGTTTAACGCCACGGCAACGAAGGCGGCGGCGCAGAAAGTGCTGCAAAGCATTGTCTACGGCAACCTGTCGGATAACCCCACCGCAGGCGATCGCACCGTTCAGTTTGAGCTGACCGACGACACCGATCTCAAGGGCACCGCCAGTCGCACCATCACCCTAACGGCGGTCAACGACGCCCCCGTAATCGGCGCACCGGGAGCCACCTTGAGCCTGTTTAACGGCACAGGTACGCCCAACTCCCAAGGCTTTGTCTACCAGACCGCGCCCGATCTGC
>DATNOW010000031.1:0-3867 GCA_036703515.1 Chroococcidiopsis sp. | reverse complement strand
GGTGTGGATTTCGTCGATAAATAGGATGATCGTGCCGCCCGAGTCGGTGACTTCTTTGAGCACGGCTTTGAGGCGTTCTTCAAATTCACCCCGATATTTAGCCCCGGCGATTAGCGCCCCCATATCGAGGGCAATCAGCTTGCGATCGCGCAATGAATCGGGCACATCGCCCCGCACAATCCGCTGGGCTAACCCTTCAGCGATCGCCGTTTTACCCACCCCAGGCTCCCCGATCAGCACCGGGTTATTTTTGGTGCGCCGCGACAAAATCTGGATTGTCCGACGAATTTCATCATCGCGCCCGATCACCGGGTCAAGTTTACCTTCACGCGCCGCTTGGGTGAGGTCGCGGCCATATTTTTCGAGCGCTTCGTATTTGCCTTCGGGGTTTTGATCCGTCACTTTTTGATTGCCTCGCACCTGTTGGATAACTTCGACTAGCTTCTTGTCGTCGAGCCGAAATTCTTGCAGCCATCCTTTACCAAACCGATCGTCTTTGAGGTAGCCCAAGAGCATGTGCTCGATCGAAATAAATTCGTCGCCAAACTCTTTGCGGGCCGACTCAGCCCGGTCAAGCAATGTATCGAGCGATCGCCCCAGATAAACCGAGGTGCCGCTGCCCGATACCTTGGGCTGACGGTTGATAAACTCATCGGTGTAGTCGCGCACCCGCGCTACGTTAACGCCTAGTTTATTCAAAATACTGGTCGTTAACCCTTCTTGGTCGAGCAGCGATCGCATCAAATGCTCGGTTTCAATCTGCTGCTGATTGGCTTGTTTGGCAATATCCGGTGTGCGGGCGATCGCCTCCCAGGCCTTTTCGGTAAATTGGTTAGGATTTGTCGGCTGCATAAGCGTTACGCAATAAAGAATTTAAAAATCACACTGTTCCAGTTAATGGTTAATGCCACAGGGCGAACGGCCCATTGGCAAATAACGGCAAATAATGGCGAATGCTTGAACCGCAATGGCATGGCCTAATGGGATGATCGCTAGAGAACGGCTTCCCAGACCTCCGAGGTTTTCAAAACCTGCGAGGTCTAAATTCTAGATTTCGCCTTATCCCTATTGTATGGACTCTACCCCCCTCGGCGAGATCGGTGTTCACGCCTTTTCTGGGGGGTGTTGCCGCCCTTTTTGATTCTGTAGGTTTTGCAGCACATCGCGTTAGGATAAGCGGGTGTTGGATACATCACTGTTAGTGGTTCACACGTTGCTCCATAATCGCTCTATCTAGCCGTCAACCTGTCTGCCCCTTGCTGTGAAGGTTCATGTTTTCAAATTTGGTGCAAACCGGGTCTCGTCAGGGCGAAATCGCTGAAGTCTTGCTGCGCAATGGCTGGGACTATATGCGCGGGCTGCTGACCGGCGGCAAAGCCGGAGAGCCCAAACTGCCCACTCCTGCTGTGTTGCGCAATATTTTGGTCGAGCTTGGCCCGGTCTACGTCAAGCTGGGGCAAGTGTTGAGCACCCGCCCCGACCTGCTGCCCCCCAGCTACATCGAAGCGCTCAGCACCCTGCAAGCCAAGGTGCCGCCCGTAGGCTGGGACGAAATCGAAACCATCATTCGCCAGCAGCTATCCGCGCCGCTCAACGAACTGTTTACCACCATTAACCCGCAACCTGTCGCGGCCGGGTCGATCGCCCAGATCCACCGGGCCACCCTCACCACCGGGCAAGAGGTGGCGCTTAAGGTGCAGCGCCCCGGTCTAGAAAGCGTGGTCGAGCAAGATATTAAGCTGATTCAACTGGTGGCTGGTCTCGTTGCCCAGACTGACTTTGGGCAATATTACGACACGGTTGCCCTGGCCGATGAATTTGCCCAGTCGCTGCGCGCTGAGTTGGACTTTACCCAAGAGGGCCACTATACCGACCAGCTCCGCACCAACCTTGGCAAGAGCCGGTGGTTTGATCCCAAGCGGCTGACCATTCCAGAAATTAACTGGACGCTGACCACCAGCAAGCTGCTGGTGTTGGAGTGGATGGACGGTGCGCCGTTGCTCAGCGCCCGCTTTAATAGTGCAGATCTGGCAGGGGGCGATCGCGTCGAGCGCAAAGAAATCGCCAACCTGCTGCTGCGCGCCTTCTTTCAGCAAATTTGTTTAGATGGCTTTTTCCATGCCGATCCCCATCCCGGCAACCTGTTTTATCTAGCCGACGGCCGCGTTGCCCTGCTCGACTGTGGCATGATTGGGCGGCTTGATCCCCGCACCCAAGAGGTATTGCTAGAGCTGATCTTGGCAATCGTTAGCCTCGATGCCCAGCGCTGCGCCCAGTTGACCCTACAGCTGGCCCCCTCCGACCAGCCGATTAACCTAATCCGTCTGCAAAACGACTTTGACCGACTGCTGCGGCAATATTACAGCATCAACCTATCCGAACTGAATTTCAGCCAGCTTTTCTACCAAGTACTGCAAGCCGCACGCGACAATAAAATCAAAATTCCCGGTAGCCTCGGGCTATGCGCCAAGGCGATCGCTAACCTCGAAGGCGTTGCCCATAGCCTCGACCCCGACTTCAACTTTCCCGCCCAGATCCGCCCCTTAATGACCGATTTATTTCAGCGGCAGCTGATCGGTGACACCCCCCTCCCTGCCTTTTTGCGTACCATCCTCGACCTCAAAAGCCTATCGCTGCAATCGCCCCGCCACATCGAACTATTGCTCGATCGCGTCACCTCCGAAACCCTCCAGTGGAACCTCAACCTGCGCGGCATGGAAGGAATGCGGCGATCGGTCGATGCCGCCGCCAACCGCCTGTCGTTTAGCATCATCGTCGGTGCATTGATCATGGGAGCGGCGATCGTGTCTTCCAATGCACCGATTAATCGCGTCTTTTGGCTCAGCGAAGCCCTGTTTGCCGCCGCTAGCTTTTTGGGACTATGGCTAATCGTCAGCATCCTGCGATCGGGGCGACTCAAGTAGACCCATGCGCTAACATTTGGATTTTTATAGAAACAGGAGCGCCCACGAGAAAAGGGATTGAGCCGTGGATTGAGCGAGTTGAACCACGTTTTTAGCTATCCTAGAAGTAGCGATGCAATGATTTAAGGTTGGAGCGAATGCTGAATATCTCTCTTCCAGATCAGATTCAGACATTTGTAGAAGAGCAAGCGATCGCAGCAGGCTTTAACTCTGCTAATGAGTACGTCTATCATTTGATTTTGCGGGAACAGGAGCGAGTTGCTCAGCAAGGGCGAATCGAATCTTTGTTGCTAGAAGGTCTGGAGAGCGGGGAACCATTGGAGGCAACGGATAGTTGGTGGGAAGAAAAGCGCTCTCAACTGGTTAAACGCTTTCAACAGTCAGACGCATGACCAGGCGAATTATCATCAGACCGAAGGCAAGCCAGGATTTAGACGACCACTTTGCCTACATTGCTGAGAATAATTTTGAAGCAGCCCTAAAGTTTTTCGATTTAGCGCGATCGACTATTGCCCAACTTGCCAGAATGCCAGGAATGGGCAGCCTTTACCCGGTCGAAAATTCTCGTTTGCAGGGACTACGAAAATGGGCTGTGAAGGATTTCAAGAAGTACCTGATTTTTTACTTTGAACGGGATGATGCGATCGAAGTTGTACGAATTCTACATGCAACGCAAGACATCAACAGCATTTTGGATGGTGAGTCATGAAAACTCGTCGCCTTGGTACTGCCCTGGTTGACTGACAAAAGTTGATTTTGAGGGACGGAGAGCGTTGCTGAGAGGTAGTTTCGGAGATTGAAGCGCGCAAGGGGGAGCCAGCGTTCTAAGCTTAGATACCACTCAAAACCATGAACGCTGTGAAAAAAACTCCCCTCTCTACAATGCCTTGACTGCTTGGCTGGGTCAATCGGTGCTCTGGGCACATCGGGGTCATTTGACGAC
>DATNOW010000030.1:0-9982 GCA_036703515.1 Chroococcidiopsis sp. | reverse complement strand
CAAAAGTGGTGGGTAGGTAGACTGGATTAGATTAAGCTTAGTTGCCGACTTTCGTTGCACTCAACCGGGTGGCTTGCTTGAATTCTGGGGAATGGCCCTGAGCAGTGCGGGCGATCGCCCCCTACTTACCACTACCCACTTATCGCCCTCCACTGAGGCAGTGCCCTGCGGTAGTGCCCTGCGCGAAATTGAGATGAGATAATGATGAGTGAGTTGACGAGCGGAGAAGACAACCCATGATCGCGAACGCTCAACCCCAAGGCTTCACCCCAGCTGAATATTTGGCATGGGAGGCCGAACAGCCGATCAGGCACGAATATATCAATGGCGAAGTCTATGCTATGACGGGCGGCACTCTGCCCCATAACGACATTGCGGTCAATCTGATCAGCGCGTTAAGGGGCTTTTTGCGCGGGACGGGCTGCAAGGCGCGGATGGCCGATGCCAAGGTGAGGGTTTCTGAGCAAGGGCCCTACTTCTATCCCGATGTGGTGGTGAGTTGTGACGAGCGAGATCGCCGTGCAACGGATGCCGTCTATTACCCCAAGCTCATCATTGAGGTGCTGTCGCCCAGTACCGCTGGCTTTGACCGGGGCGATAAGTTTAAGTTTTATCGCCGTATCCCTACGTTGCAAGAATATGTGTTGGTTGACGCGGAGAAAGTGGGCGTAGACTGCTATCGCAAAACCAGCGCGGGCAAATGGGAACTAACCGCCTACCCAGACGATGCGGCGGATGCAGAAAATCCGATTTTAGAATTAGTCAGCCTCGATTTTCGGTGTCCATTGGCGCTGGTGTATGAAGAGGTGGAATTGCCCCTCGGGGTACCCGAAGCTGGGGGAGAAGCAACCTTTACCTAACGCCTTACCTAACGCCTTAAAGTAACTCTAGGTTTCTTGAAGCATTGCTTAAACCCCACTTTTCCTACAGAATATTGATTCATGGGTAGACCAATGGGCTTTTTAATCCTCCCAACCTTGTTGCCTCATGCAAGGAGAGGGGATGGGATGTTTTAATAAAGACAGTGTTAGTCGTGTTTGCCGTTTTGTTTGCTCCAGTAGCTCAGTGGATTAGAGCATCTGCCTTCTAAGCAGACGGTCGAAGGTTCGAATCCTTCCTGGGGCGTTGCCTGAGAGCTCTGTTTGAGCCGGGGGCCGTTACGAATATAGTCGCAGGGTGAACGCCTATCATGATTGAGCTTTTAGCCGCACTCTCGCTCGCAGCCGCAGCGGGAATGAGGGTTGCTCTACCCTTGTTACTGATTGGTGTGCTCTATAGCGACAATCTGTGGGCCAATGTGCCGATTTTGTCGCACATTCCGCCTCCGATTGTGTTGGGGGTGTTGGTCAGCTGGTCGTTGGTGGAATTGTTTATCTCGAAAGAACCCCTGGGGTTTCGGGTATTGCAGGTGGTGCAGATGGTGTTTGGCCCGGTGGTGGGGGCGATCGCCGGGATGACGATTGCCAACACGGCGAACCTCGGCGGGCTAGAAACCCTATTGATTGGGGTAGTTTGCGGGCTGCTGGCGCTGGTGCTGAATTTAGTGCAGGTGGGCTTGTTTTATCGGCTGCGCAACCTGCCCCTGTGGGTGCTGTTTCTGCAAGACTTTTTGTGTGTTTGTCTGGTGCTGTTTGCGTTTGATGCGCCGCAGCAGGGCGGATTGATTGCGCTGCTGCTGCTATGGTTAGCGATCCGCAGCTCGACGGAGTGGCGACGGTGGTATGTGAAGCAGGCGAGTGCTGAAAATCGGCAGAACCCGCGTCGTGGGAAGCGATCGCCGGACTAGCTAGACCGGGCGGCTGTCTAGGTCGATAGCACAATGCTGGATAGGCTTTTGGCAACCATCGCAACAGTGACTTTGACTGGGCGCAGTTGGGCGGGATAGTGTAATAGCGTTGTCCAGATATACCGCAGTGCGGCCAAGCCGTTGTGGCGATTGGGCTGGCCTTCGAGGGCTTTGGTGGCGAGATAGCGATAGAGGATGCCAAAGCTGAGCTTGGCTAAGTGATGCATGGGTTCTGGAGAGTGGGCAAAGGCGCGCTGCAAGACTTTTAGAGATTCGGTCTCTTGGCGGATCACGTTGGTTGACATCGATCGGGTGGAAACGCGGTAAAGCACCTGGGGTTTGGGTACGGCGACAAATTCGTAGTGGGCGGCTAGGCGAAACCACATATCCCAGTCTTCGGCGGCCTTTAAGGTGGGGTCAAATCCGCCGGTTTTGTCAAAGGCGGCCCGCCGTACCAGTACATTAGAGCCGCTATCGACAAAGTTGTTGGTTAACAGTTGGGCGTAGACGTGGCCGTTGGCAGAAACATGGCTGCCCTGGCGCAGAAATTTGCCGTTGTCGTCGATGCAGTTAGTCCAACTGTAGGCGATCGCGCTGTTGGGATGCTGCGCTAGGGCATTGACTTGGGCTTCGAGCTTGTCGGCTGTCCAGAGGTCGTCGGCATCGATAAAGCTAATCAGTTCACCCGTGGCGATCGCAATCCCCCGATTGCGACTGGCGGCCAGCCCTGCATTGGGATAAGAATGCACCTGCAACCGCGGATCGGCAATAGCGCTGAGGATTTCGAGGGTCGAGTCGGTGGAGCCATCGTTGATGATTAGCAGCTCAAAGTCAGAAAAGGTCTGTCCTAAAACCGACTGGATGGTTTCTCGGATGGTGTTTTCGCCGTTGTAGACCGGGATGACGACAGAGACGAGTGGCATGGTGGTTGGCGCAGCAGAAGGGGCGTTTCAGCGTGTCTTGAGCGTGCTTTTTTAAGAAACGTTCTTAAGGAATACCGACACCGAGATCGGGGTGAAGCGACCGAGGCTGAGGTCAAACGGCCCAGAAAAATCGGGGTTTGCGGCCATTCGCTCGGCCAGTTCGGCGTTGTGCTGGTTGCTCGATTGCTCGGTGCCAACTAAGCGATCGTAGTAGGGATCGCCGACATAGCCGCCGGGCACGGTAATCACCACATTGCGGCTGGTGGCGCGTTTCATCACCTGATCCCAGTCAATGGGGCCGTCGCTGGTGATCCACAGGCTGATGACTTTGACGGATTTGCCAGCCAGCACCCAGGGGTAGTTGATTTGGGGTGGGTTGAGGGTGTCGGCTAGACCGAGATAGGCGATGTCGGGTGTGTCTATTCCTTTTTGCTGGCAGAGCTGATACAGCGTTGACCAGTCCCACTGTTCGGTGCGCTGCATGACATTGCTCGGGTTGCCCCAGTTGAGGTCGGTGGTGGCTGCATCGCCCGCCTGATAGCGGGGATCGCCGGGGGTGGGTGAAACCATGATCACCAGCTGGTAGCAAATCATGGCGGTGGCGATCGCCCCTAGCCATTTTGACCCGGCCCAGCGGCTTAAGACCGCGATGATGCCAATGGCGACGGCCAACGGCAGCAGCAGTGGGGCAATCAGGCGGGGGTTGTGGTTGACCCCAAACATGGCAATCAGCGGCAGCGGCAGCGCTCCGGCAAAACACATCCACAGGGCGCTGGTTTGGGTAAAGCTAATGTTGAGCTGCTTGCGTACAGCCTGGATGGCAAAGGTGGCTAAGATCAGCAGAACTAAGACCGTCAAGGCCGGGCCGAGGATAGACTGGGCAAACACATAAAACCACTTGATGAGGGTTTCGGGTGCGCCTCTGGGGCCAAGGGCATCGTTGATGTTGCCGCCCGAGCGAAAGGCTTTGTTGACTGCGGGGATCAGGTTAAAGCCCCACCAGGGCAGCATGACCAAGATGGCGAGCCCAAACGAGCGCCAGAGTGAGCCGAGACTGGGGCCTTGAATGATTTTGCGCCATGACAGCACGAGGGTGAGCAGCAGGATCGGGCCAATGATGAAGGCAATGGTGGGTTTGGCCATGCCGCCGAGCCCCAGCGATAGACCGAGACCAATCCAGCCTTTGCGGCTTAGTCCGGCTTCATTCCATTGCAGCAGCAGGTAATAGAGGGTAGCGGCGATCGCCAGATAGAGGGTGTAGTCGACATAAAACCGCATGTTGGGCCCGACCACAATCGGGCAGGCCATTAAAAACACGACGGCAAAAGCCCCAGCGGTTAACCCGGCAATGCGCCGCGCTGCCAAAAAAATGAACCCCAAACTGCCCAATAGCGATACCCAGGAGATGACCCGCAGCAGGGCGGGGCTCGCACCAAACAGTAGCGTTAGCGGCAAGACCAACAGCCGGTAGGCGGGTGGCCGCTCGCGATCTTCCCGCAGCAGCGATCGCACGAGTTCGACGGGCCCACCCTGACGTAGGGCAAGCACATCTTGGTAGGCGCGGTTGATGTAGTTGGCTTCGTCGTAGTTAGTCCCGTAGGGGTGGGCTGAGATCCAGCTCATGGCGACGACGCTAACAATGGCAATGGCCAATAGGGCAAAGATCGACCAAAACCATGCGCCAAAAGCTTTTTGGGTTTGCCAGTAGGGCGGTCGATAGTCGCGACTAATCTCCATGAAAGGCTCCGAAAGGGGGCGAAGAATACCTGTCAAACTGGGATGCAGCGATCGCTACGGCTATGGGATCATACCTACCCCTATCGGTCTATCCCTAGGCGGGGGTTAGGGTGCTCGTCGATGGGCTCAACAGCGGCTTGCCTTCAAAATACTCAGGAATGGGCGCATCCATCAGGCTGAGGATGGTGGGCGCGAGGTCTAGCGCATGACCTTCTGCTAGGGTTGAACCGGGCTCGATGGTGGCTCCTTGGGCGACCATAAACCCTTGGGCGCGGTGGCTGCCGGTGCGGTGGAAGGGGACGGGGCCAATCCGCCCAAAGCTGGGGCTGTCCATGACATCGCTGGCGACATCATCGGCCCAAATCACCACTAGGTCGGCATCGGGCAACCGATCGGCAGGGATGCCCTGTTCACGCATGCGCTCGACTTTTTGCACCAGTGGTTTGCCGGTACGCCCGTCGGTGAGTGCATGCAGGTGCTGAATAAGCTCGTCGCAGACTGCGTCATAATCGGCGGGATCAACAATACCG
Organism: Chroococcidiopsis sp.; assembly: GCA_036703515.1. Taxonomy (GTDB): domain Bacteria; phylum Cyanobacteriota; class Cyanobacteriia; order Elainellales; family Elainellaceae; genus DATNOW01. Next base: position 5,006 of record DATNOW010000030.1, on the reverse strand, counting down.
TGGCTTTCTCGCCCTTTGAGGTTGATTCGAATGTAGCCCTCGGAATAGCTGGGCAGGGCAAAGGCCTTCATCTGTTTCCAGGCGGGGGCATACCAGCGGGCCGGTTGCCAGAACATGGGGTCGCCTTCGGCTTCGAGACGATGGGGTGAGGCCAGGTGGGGATTAAACGAATTGAGGAAATTGTCGATCTTGCGATAAACGCTAAACGGCAGCTTGGCGCGCAATAAGGACAGGAGTGGGTTTTCTGCCTTGAGGTTCCAGATTTCACCAATCCAGCCGCGTTTGCGATCGCACACCGTATTGACCGGGCCCGGATCGGTGCCGACGGTACCTGGGGCGATTCCTACTTTGCCGGGGAAGCTGTAGCGGTACATCAGTTCCGGCAGGAACAGCATGCTGCTCAAATCCATCACGTTGGTGCCCATGCCGTGGGCAGCAAACACCATGACGGTCGCGTTTTCAGGGGCGTTGGCGACGATGTCGCCCACTGCCGTATCGATGGCTTCAAAAATTTCCAGCAGGGCGTCGCCGGAGGTGCCCTGGGCGATCACGTTCAGGGGATGGTCGGGCTGGCTGAGGTGCCACATGTAGTGGCCGGCGGTATGGGTTTCGCCAAAAATGGTCAAAAAGAAATCCCAATTTTGACGCTGCAGCAAGTCTTGGCAAATCGCAGCACGGCGGGTGATGCCGGTGATGAGCAGTTTTTTCAGCCGCTGCAAGTCGCGCAGGTCGCGGCAGTCGGCAAAGTCTTTCAAAAAGGCGGGATGTTCGCCGTGCTTGGCTGTGAGCTCGGCTAGGGCGCTGGCAGGGGTGGAGTGGCTAGCGGTCATGGGAGAGTGGGCTCCCCAGCCCAGCACATGCACCCCGTTGACTTTTTCAGACAGCGACGCTTGGGGGATGTCGAAAGCGGCGACTTGGAAGCGATCGCCTAGGGCATAAAACGGCTCGTATTCTTTGAATTCGTAGGCCCCGGCTTCTTCTACACCGTAAGTCTCTGGGTAAAACTTAACCGGCCCCCAATAGCCTACTTTTTCGGGCGAGCAGCCTGTTAAAAACGTCGTCCACGGTGTTTCGGCGCGGTAGTAGTCAATGTTGGCCAGGCGGCAGTAGGTGCCTTGCTGGCGCAGACGGTTCAGGTTTTTGAGGTGTCCCTCAGCCATCCACTGCTCGATCAAGATCGGATCAGCGGCATCGAGTCCAATGGCCACGACAGGATTTTTCACAGTTGCCCCTTAGGAGATTGCAAGAGAAAAATAAGGTTTAAAGTGCGATCGCGTTGTGGTGCGCAAACCGAGGTCAATGAATCAAATCAGCATCCAATCAGAATCCACTGAACCCAGCGATTGAACTAATTAACGCTAGCGCGATCGCCAACAATCGTCAGTTTAGATACCGGGAAAACACGATAAATTTTTGATGAACTTTCAAAATCCACGAGATTATACGGATGCATCCTGCCCTCAGGTCGATGGGTTAAACCACACCTGAGCAAAATAGCCCCAGCTCCAGGCGAGGCGGGCGCGGGTTGTCACCCTGATTTGGGGGTCGGGTAACACTTGAGCCACCAGTCGCTTGAGGTTGGCCAGTTCGCGCAGGCTGGCCCAGCGCTGGTGGGTGCGGGTTTTGCCCATGATCTGTTCGACCAGGGCCTCAGAGCGCCCCTGCCAATAGCTGCGTCGGATCAGCCAGTGGGGATCGATGCGCTCTTTGGGAACCCAGTGCTGTACGGCGGCTTTGGGGTTGTAATAAAAGCGGCCGCCCTGCTGTTCGAGGGTGAGGTTGAGCAAATATTCCTCATGTGAGAGTAAATTTTTGCCCTGTCGCCCCAGCTTTTCGCTAAAGCTGCCCGCTGCTTCTAGGCTGGGTTTGTGGTATGCCATGTTGGCCCCATAGGGAAACTGATTTTTCTTAAACCACATGGGCTCGTTGCCGCAGTCCAAGATGGTAAAGACGCCCTCCATGTATTTGTGCACCCAGACGGGTTTGGGAATCTCCCACAGCGGGTAGATGGGGCCGCCGACGCTGACGGGCGCAGGCTCGACGGTGCTAAAGGTTTCAACAATGGCCTGCACCCAGGCAGGCGCGGGAATGGCGTCGTCGTCGAGGTAGGCGATGTAGTCGGCTTGGCTATGGGCGATCGCCGTGTTGCGGGCTTTGGATAGCCCCTTGACGGGTTCGTAGAGGTAGCGCAGATTGGGCATCTCAGTTAGATAGCGATCGCATACAGCCTTGGTATGGTCAGTGGAGGCGTTGTCGACCACCAATACTTCAAACTGCTCGACCGGCAGCGACTGCTGACGCAATCCGTCTAGCGCTAGCACCAAACGATCAGCCCGGTTAAAGGTGCAGACTGCAACTGAAATCAGAGGTCGAGAGTTCATAGATAGGAGTGGGGCTGGGGGAGGGAGTGGTTCGACGGGCTCACGAAGTGGGGAGGGAGAGTGGGAAAAAGGGTAAAGGGTGAAGGGTAAAGGGGGGAAGGATTATTCGCGAATCCAGCGATCTTTTAAGAAATAAAAGGGGCTGAGCATTTTGCCTGTGAAAAAGGCAAGTTCACAGTCGGTAATCAGATCTTTGCTGCGCCATGCCCGGAGCCCGTAGACCAAAACGCGACGGAGACTGCCCGAAAACACGCGCGCTAGCACCATGGGGGTCTTCCACGGGGCCAGCCCAATCATGCTGAGATGGCAGGTATTGAGCCCTGCACCGTGGGCCAGGGCCAGCAGATATTGGCGTTCGAGTCGCCAGCCTGGAATTTGATGGTAGGTATGCATTTCGGGGTTGTACCAAATTTCCCAACCGGCCTGGTGCATGTGGATTAGCGGCTCTAGGTCTTCTCCACCCACCATCGATTGTCCGACCCGTCCGGCCAGCAGGGGGCGATCGGGCAGGCTGTCGAGCCAGGCCTGGCGGCGCACGACTAGCCCGGCCCCTGGTGGTAAATTGAGCCGAGCGGGTTCGTAGAGTTTGGCTTTGGTGCCACGACTGGTGACAGCCAGAAAGAGGGCGATGCGGCTAAACTCTGCGGGCGGATCGACTTCATAATCGCCGTGGATTTGCCCACTAAAGGCTCCGGCTTGGGGGTGGCTTTGCCCAAAGGCATAGGACGCAGCGACCCAGTCGGTGGCCGGCAGGTTGTCGTCATCGATGAGACCAACCCAAGTGCTGGTTGACTCTTGCACCCCCCGGCGGCGGGCAAAGGCGGCTCCTTGGGTGGTTTCTAGGCAATAGCGTAGGGGCCAAGCGCAGTTCCAGTCGGCTTGGTAGCGCTGCACAACCTCGGCGGTATGATCGCGGCTATTGTTGTCGACTACTAAGACTTCCCATGAAAAGTGCTCGGTGCCGGTTTGCGATCGCAACCGATCGAGCATGGCGGGCAAGCGCTCGGCCCCGTTATAGGTTGGGATGACGACCGTAATATCCACAGACATCGGTTTACGACTGCTCCTATGAGTTAGGCGTGGACGTTTGGCACGGGCTGCCCTTCAACTCAACGGGATTGGATTCAACAGGATTGGCTGTGGCCAACTGCTCTACGGCTTTTAAAAAAACCTTTCGCCAGTGGTGAAAGGGACTGATGAGGCTATAAAACAAAAACTCACGCTCGCAGGCCACGATTAAATCGTTGCTGCTGGCCCCTTTGTATTTGAGCCGGTGGGCAATCAGCTTGCGCAGGTCATTGGCAAAGTAGAGCGGCGGCGAAATCCAGCGCTGCTGACCTTTGAGGCTAAGCATCCGGGTTTGGTAGCGGCTGAGCCCAATACCACGAAAAAAGTTGATCAAATATTCGGGTTCCAAGCGCCAAGCTGGAATCTTGTGGTCAATCTCCATATCGGGGCAGTACCAAATTTCCCAGCCCGCATTTTGGATGTGGAGCAAGGCTTCTAGGTCTTCGCCCGGTTCGGAGTCGACGATTTTTGCGCCTTGGGACGAGCCGACGCGGCCCTTCATCTGCGGATTTTTGGGGGTGAAGTCTCGCCACACCTGACTGCGCACCACTAGACCGGCTGAAGGCGGCAGCAGCTTTCTCTCTGGTTGATAAAGCAGCGGTTTGGGGCCGCGCTCGGTGATGGCCATAAATCCAGCCAAGCGCCTAAAGTTTCGGGGCGGCTCGACTTCGTAGTCAGCGTGGATTTGGCTGCCAAATGCGCCAGCTCTAGGATGGGACTGCGCAAATTTATAGGCGGCGCTGACCCAGTGGACGTTCGGGATGTTGTCGTCGTCGAGGAAGCCGATCAGTTCACCCTTGGCCTCGTTGGCGGCACGCTGTCGCGCATAGGCTGATCCCTGCTGCGTTTCTAAAACGTATCGCAGGGGGCATCCATCCACCCAGTTGGCTTGAAAGGCATGAATCACTGCGGCGGTATTGTCAGTACTGTTGTTGTCTACAACAACGACTTCCCAGGAGATGTCTTCGACGCCAACTTGCGATCGCAACTGCTCAAGGACTTCGGGCAGACGGTGTTCGCTGTTGTAAGTGGGGATTGCAACGGTGAAATCAACCATATCGTTGTGGGCAGCGCTCGAAAGCACCAGGATTAGGAGTGAGTGGAACTGTGCAGGATGTTATGGGATTTCACGGCTCAAGCTAGTAGAGATGTTAACCAGGAGACTGGTTAGAGACTACTGCTCCAGCCCTAACTTAACCCATACTTCACAAAACATCGTAACTTTTCGCCCGAATTGTAAAGTCTCGGTAATGCATTTTGGGAAATGTGACCGATATTACACTTAGGGAAGAATGATTTTTCAAAAGTAAATTCAGTATAAATACCGTATCTTTCAGTTTGCAAGAATTTAGTTTTCAAGACGCGTCGGTAGAATAAAACAGCCGTTTTTCTGGAATGTGGATTGATCCCGGTGTAGTTCTTTAGGTGAAATGGCGCAATCCTTTACGGGAGGCGGATTATGGTCAAAAGTCTTTGCCCGGTTACCCGCGATCCTGGAGCCGAGGCTGAGCCGTTAAAGCGGGAGTGTTGAAACTCCGAAGTTCTGATCCTTGGGGT
>DATNOW010000029.1:0-3855 GCA_036703515.1 Chroococcidiopsis sp. | reverse complement strand
GGCCAGCCCACAAGCTACAGCACCAACTGCAAGTGCTACGCGATCGCCCCGAGGTAGATATCGTCAACGGCTATGTGCAACTGCTGCAAGCCGTTGAGCCGCAGTCCAATGGGACGGATCAGCCGATGCGACAGTTTGAGCAACGGTTTGCCCCGATGGTGAGCTTCAACCTCGGCAGCGCTCTATTTCGGCGCTCAGTCTTTGATCGGGTGGGCTACTTTGATGCTCAGCGCATCCACAGTGAAGATGTGGATTGGTTTATGCGCGCCCGTGAACTGGGCGTGGGCATGGTGGTCCTCGAAGAGGTGACATTGCTTTATCGCAAACACGACAGCAACCTTACACGCGATCGCCAGGAAAATATGCGGGGGTTTTTGGATGCTCTGCGCAAATCGATCCATCGTCGCCAGCATACTCAAGAGACACCCGGAGCCCCCGTTGCCCTGCCGCAATTAACCTATATCAACACCGCAGGCGAGCTTCACCAAAAAGATAGCCACCTCCCGGCGGTCTTAACCCAGGCTCGAACGGCTGAGACGCCCATTCCAAAGCCTGCTGAGGGGGATGCCGAGGAGTCACCTTCACATCCCCTTTCCCCAAAGGAGGCCTAGCGATGACTCCCGTGACTCCTGCAACTCCCCTAGTGAGCGTCATCCTGGCGGTTCGAAACGGCGATCGCTATCTGGCTACTGCCCTCGACAGCGTCTTAGCATCAGACTATCGTCCCCTCGAAGTGGTGGTCGTTGACGGTCAATCGAGCGATCGCACGGCGGAGATTGCCCAGTCCTATGCAGAAGTGCGCTATGTCCGCCAAACCCAATTAGGCATCGCCAACGCCTATAACCTAGGTATTGCTAGCGCGCAGGGCGATTTTATCGCCTTCATTTCCCATGATGACCGCTGGGAACCCCACAAGTTGAGCACTCAAATGCGTTACTTGCTGGCCCATAGCAACGTGCAATACACCGTCTGCCAGTTTCGTTATTTCTTAGAGAGCGGCTGCTCGATTCCCCGAGGGTTTAAGCCTGATCTGCTAGATCAGGATTTAGTCGGGCGGATTATGGAAACGCTCGTGGCCCGAAAATCTGTCTTTCAGTCCGTCGGTCTGTTTAATGAAGCCTACCAGTTGGCCGAAGATGTCGATTGGTATGCCCGCGCCAAAGACCTCCAGATACCCATGGCCGTCATCCCAGAGGTGCTGTTGCATAAACGGGTGCATGATCACAATTCCTCTAGCAATGCCCAAGTCAGCAATCAGGCGCTGCTGCAAGCCTTACGGCAGTCAATTCAGCGGCAGCGACAGCAATCTTAGGGTGGGTTAGGGTGGCAGATTCAAACAAGGATTCAAACAAGATCGCCCCCCGCAACCTTCTGACTTATATGGGCACACCACTCAGCTCAATTTAATTCAGTCCATCTACTCAAAATAAACCCGCTTAATAAATTCCGCTTAATAAATCCAGGTTCCTCAGGAGATCTTCAGCATGTCCCACTCGATCGCAAACCCAGCCTCACCCTCTGCTGCGGTCAGTGTAATCATCCCGGTTTACAACCGCGAAGCCTACGTGGGCGACGCCATTCGCAGCGTGTTGGGGCAGACGGTGCCGCCAGCCGAAGTGATTGTGGTCGATGACGGATCGAGCGATCGCAGTGCCGAGATCATCCAGTCCTTTGGCCCGCCTGTGCGCTACGTGGCCCAAGCCAACAGCGGTGCCGCCGTTGCCCGCAACCGAGGGGTCGATCTGGCAACGGGAGAACTGCTCGCCTTTTTAGATTCCGATGACCGGTGGCAACCCGACAAACTAGAACGTCAGCTCGCCGCCTTGCAGGCGCAGCCAGAGTTGGCCATGGTGTTTGGCCATGTGCGTCAGTTTATTAGCCCCGATCTCGACGCCGACGCCCAAGCCAAAGTGCGAATTCCAGCCGAGGTGATGGCGGGCTATCACGTTGGCACCCTGCTGATTCGCCGCGATGCGTTTTTTCGGGTGGGCTATTTTGAAACCCAGTGGCAGGTAGGGGAATTTGTCAGTTGGCAAATGAAAGCCACAGAACTGGGGCTACCCATGCAGATGCTCGCGGAGGTCGTGATGGAACGGCGTTTGCATGCCACTAACATGGGGCGATCGCAACCGTCTTCGGGTACCGATTACCTGCGCATTGTCAGGGCCGCTCTCGATCGCCGCCGGGCCCAGGGCGCACCGTCTACTGCTGTTAACGATGGACAGGTCTGATATGGCTCTTCCCTTGCCCTTAGCCCAGTCGGCGGTGCCCGCTTGGCAGCCGACCCAGCCGCAACGCCTGCTGCTGCAAGCCGTCTTGGCCGAAGATGCGATCGCCCGAGAGGCCTGGTCAGCCTGGAAAACCCTGATCGACCTCGACCACCTAGATGAAGGCTCCTACCTACTGCTGCCACGGCTCTATCAACGGCTGCGGGCGTTGGGCATCGACGATGCCCTGGTGCAGCGCTGCAAGGGAGTCTATCGCCACGTCTGGTCGCGCAATCAGGTAAAGCTGAGGGAACTGACCACCTTAGTCCAGCTACTGCGGGCCGCCCAGGTAGAACCCATGCTGCTGTGGGGGGCGGCCTTGATCTTGCAGCCGGGGCAAGATCCGGGTATTCGTCGTGCCGATGATTCGGCCCTGTATGTGCGCTTCGCCGACATGCCCCAGGCCTTGGCCGCCCTACAGGACGCAGGCTGGGTGCCCACCCAAGCCAAAGCGGCAGACGTAGTGCGATCGCAGCAGCATGCTATTGGTCTGAGCCTCGCCGGGCAGTCGTCTTGCACCTTGCAGTGGCATGTTTTACCCGAATGGTGCCAACCCGACCTAGAACAGTCCCTTTGGTCGCAGGCTATTCCCGTGACGCTCGGGGCTGAGTCGGTGTTAAGTTTGCACCCCGCCGATCAGTTCGTCTGCGCCACCGTTCGAGCGACCCAGTGGGCAACGGTGCCCCCCTTCCACTGGCTGGCAGATGCGGCAGCCCTCCTACAAGCAAACGCGCCCGATTCGGCAGCTCTAGATTCGGCAGTTCTAGAGTCGGCAGCTCTTGATTCGGCAACGATAAACTGGGCAGCTATTATAGCCCGCGCCCAGCAAACAGAGCTGATCTGGGCCTTGCGTCAAGGGCTAACCCAACTGCACCAGATTTTGCCCCACCTGGCACTCAGCCAGCCCTTAGCTGACCTCGCCGCTCAGCCACTCCAACCCTTTGAGCGCGCAGAATTTAACGCGAACGCCCGCCCCCACCCAGTCCTAGGCAGTTTACCGACCCTGTGGTTCCAGTTTCGACGACTGCAAGCCCAACCCGATCGCGATCGCCACTCCCCATCATTTCTGGCATTTCTGCAACAGCGCTGGGGCATCCACCACGGCTGGCATCTGCCGCGCCATCTCCTCACCCAAGGGCGCAAACGCCTCAAGCGCCTACTCGCCACCCAAGGCAACTCACCACTGAAATCTTAAACACCCTCCCTCCCCTACTCCCATGGCAAATCGTCAAACCCAACTAGCCCACCTCATCCTGGCCGATGCCGCTACCGTTCAAGCCACGGCTACAGAGCTTAGCGCCGAAGCGGGTTGGTCAGATCTACTGCAACTGTCCTACAAATGGCGCGTCACCCCCCAAGTCTGGCAGCGCCTGCAAGCCCTAGAGATTACCCTTGACCCCACCGTTAAACAAGAGTTTGCCCAACTCTGCCGCATGGTGGCTGTGCAGTCGAGCACCGCATCCTACCGCAGCGCCCACGTGCTGCATCGGTTAAACCAAGCGGGCGTGAATGCGATCGCCTTTAAAGGCATTGGCCTGATTGCCGGACTGTACGGCAAACCGGGCGATCGCATGGTGGGTGATGTTGA
>DATNOW010000028.1:0-2150 GCA_036703515.1 Chroococcidiopsis sp. | reverse complement strand
AATCACAATCACATCCCAGTCTTGGGGCAGATCACCCCCCTCAGCACGGAGAACGTCACTGGCAGGATCATCGCTAGCAGGATCAACCGAGGACGGCGAAGAAGATTCAGACCATTGGGGCGCGATCGTCATAAGTTGGGCGGTGCATTAAGGCGAGCGGTGGGCAAATCAGCGAGACAAACTCAAGACAAGTTTGAGGCATCTATTAGTCACTTTACCGCACTAGGCAGCCCGACTCGACGCGTCTATACCTGAAACCAGTCCCTAAGGATGGGACAAAACCTAAAAAAAGGGGATTGGTCAACCAACCAACCCCACCTACCGATCCTTTGAGAGGAGAACACTCTAAATACTCTATTCTTGTTGAGAATTAATGTCAATACTATCCACAGGCGGAGGGATGCTAGATCATCAAGCGCCTGAATTACGACCTGAGTTACAGACAGATAGGTTGAATCAAATCAAGTTTAGTTTCCGGGTTTCGACCGCGTTCTCGCCCAAACTTCTCCGAATCTTTATCAGGAATTGCCACTTTAGCGACCCTTTCGTTACACAGTTGCAGTTAGAACAAGTTTAGGTAACACGCGGATGGTATTCGTTAGCATCTAGACTGGGCACTCTAGCCTAAAGTGCAGCGATGATTTCGAAGGAAAGGTTGAACATTACAGGCGATCGCTCCTTCCTCCTCCTGCCACCACCATCTGCCACCACCTCTTGTTGCCCCCGACATCCCGTGGTCCATCGACCGCCCATCTGTATGGGAATGTAACGTTAATGAGCGGTAGCATTGTATGACTAGTTTCCAATCGTTATCTTTGGCAGCGCCAGACTTTATGATCAACGTAGATGAGCGCAGTCAGCGGCAATTGTTAGCCGGAGAGGTGTTGACCCAGACCCAGCCCTATTCTGCTTGGGGGGGAGCAGTGACTGCTTTTATATACCTACCCAAAGGGCGATCGCACGTCTGGCAACAGTTGACCAATTACCCCCGCTGGGTACAGTTCTTTCCAGACATGATCCGCAGCGAAATCGTAGCGGCCAGTTCTGCCCAAAGCCAAGGCTACAAACGGCTTTATCAGGTGGCCCAAAAAGCATTTTTGATGTTTACGGCAAAGGTTGAAGTCTATCTGCGCGTGGCCGAAACCACCCTCAACAACACTGACCAAATTCAGTTTCGGTTTGAACGCGGCGACTTCAGCGAATTTTCGGCCGATCTGCGGCTACAAGACTACCAAACCGGCACCCTGCTGACCTATTCCGTCAAGGCAACGCCATCCATCCCCGTGCCGGCCATGTTCATCCAAGAAGCGATGAAAATGGATCTGCCAGCCAATCTGCGCCGCATGCGCCAGGTGATTTGCGATCGCCCCTAACTCGATTGGACTATGCTCAACACGCCCCCTCACGACCGCTGGAATCGACCGGCAAGCCCGCTCACGCCGCGTTTGATGGCAATCCTAAAGCCGCTGGAGCGGCCGATCTCGGCCATCAGGCTGGGCAATCTGGCTCGGCGCAGCACCCGCGCGTTGGGGGCATCGTTGGCGATCGCCTTACCGCTAGCGATCGCGCTACCGGGCAGGGCCGCCCCGACGCAATCGGCTTCCCCGCCTGCTCCTCTGACGACGCCAGACGGCACTAGCCCCGAAGTTGAAGCGATGCAGCGGCTCAGCCTCATGTTCTCGCCCGAGATTCAGGCGACGCTTAAGGCCTGTAGCGATCGGGGGCAGGTCAACCTCGCGGCCGGGGCTGATGCCAGCGGCAAACTGCGCTGCGGAGATAACACGGTTTCAGCGATCGCCTACGACGACTATGTCAGCACCGTATCAGACCTGCTGGCCGCCTCTACCCTGGCGGGCGTGGAGCAAGCCCTCCATCTCTATCCCCAAGTCAGCCCAGCCATGCTCACCGGATTTGCGCTGAGTGCGGAAGGGCAAAGCTTACTGCAAACCCTAATTCAACTGGCGATCAACCGCTCTCAGCTACTCTCTGAAAACACTCCCGAAGCGAGCGCTGTATTGGTAGACGCGGTCTTAGCAAGAGTCGTCACGGCATTGCAGCAGCCCGAGTTTTTGTCCACGCTGTTGGGCACACCAACAGAGCAACAAGCGGTGGTCGAGCAGTTTTGCACCGCACCGGGGATGGCGATCGCC
>DATNOW010000027.1:0-2173 GCA_036703515.1 Chroococcidiopsis sp. | reverse complement strand
TTTGTTGGGAGTAAATTTGTGGCAACGCCCCAACCTGACGCCCGGTGCTGTTTTCAGTATGACGGGCAAACGCGGCAGGTGGTGCTAGGGTTTGAGGTTGGCGATCGCCAATTTACGAGTTTTGACCGAGGCGTTGATCCTGATACGGGGGCCGCGCTCTGGGGAGCGATTATGGGGGGCTACGAGTTTCGCAAGCGTCAAGATTTCTCCGTAGATCTACCATCCGTATAAACCCCAGCAAAATGGCTCCTACCGCAGCGGCGGAGAGCCCCCAAACCCTTGTGTTGCCAAGATTTTCGCTAGTGCTCTGCAACGCTAGGGTCGATTCGTCGCTCTGTGACTAAGGTGAGACTCGCCCAACGACCGGTCTGATCATAGCGACGGATCATTCGCTGTCTCAGATCCGTCTCGACTAGCCATCCGGCTTCTAGGAAAAAAGGCTGCTGCCGAGGGATGCTGAGGGGGGTGTTGCACGATGCGCCATCGTCAAGCAGTAAGACTTGAACGGGATTTTCACTTTGGTCAAATAGCAGCCGCGATCCAGCGATGGTAGCGCTAGAGGTCAGCTCAAACTGCGGGGTAGTGAGCCGCTGGGTCAGGCGATCGCCCTCCTGGGTGACGAGGAGCTGGGTTGGTAAAACCGTGGGCGGCAGCCAGTCGGGGGTGAGGGTGACGGCTTCACCCCGCCACAGGCCGAGCAGGTGGGCCACCGTCAGGGGCGGACGCGGTGCAGGCGGAGTGCTGTGGCGATGCTCGCGGATCAAAGTCAGACGATCAAACTGTGAGTCTTTATTAAAGAGGGGTACCAGTCGCAAACGGCGATCGCCCCAGATCAACCCCAGCTCTGCACCAAATTCTGAAAATGGGCCAAATTGCATCGAACCTTGGGAAAATGCGCCATTTTCAAAGACCAGCACGCTGCGGCTCAGCGTGTCATATTCCAGCACGCGCTCTTGGTCGAGTTCGCCCGTTTGCGCCGAAAAGTATTGAATGGTTTGGCGAATGGTTTGATTCTCATTCAGCCCTTCTAAGACGACCCGACTGGGCACATCGCTGATGATCTCACCCTGAGACGAAAGTGTGGTAAAGGAACCGCGCCAGTCTCCCAAATTTTGCAGCACGTTTTGCCATTGCGAAGGGGCCTCTGGTGCAGACGGGGTGGGCGAAGACGAGCCAACATCAGCCATTGGATGCAACCTCTCGATGTGGATATGGGGCTATTCAGATAGATTACACCCGTCAGTCTCATCCCATGGCTCCAATTGAGCGGGGGGCTGTTTGCGGAGAATACGGGGGGTGATGTTGCGAATGGAACCTTTTTGTTGGCTAAAACACACTGGGCGATCGCCGCTTGGGTGGATTTCGCAAGCGGCTGCTTTGGGGCTAGTCATAGCAAGGCTTACGGGCGATCGCATCGACTATTTGCATAGACTGCAGACGCTGTTTTAACACGCCTTCAGATCTAGAAAAATGCGGGGATCAGGCATCCCCATTGGGTTTGATTTGAAATTTATATAATTCGCCCAAACTTCTGTATGACTTGATACGATTACAACTCTATTTTCAAAATCTTTTTTTCACTTGCTCTACCCGTCCATCAGGACTTATTCATTCAACCTCAATGAATTTTATTAGTGCTCTTTGGCTGGCTTCGGTTGTAGGAAGCTTTTTTTCACCGCAATTTCTGTTAAGAACCTCCGACTATTTTCTGGCTACTTTTCCGGTAAAAGGTTTTTTTGCCCATAATTCGTCCCACGGTGCGGGACATTCCACGGGTGATGTAGAGTCATCGACGCTGGTTTCTTCGCGTAGTCCTTTTGCCTTTGCTTCGGCGGGAGCAGGCTCGGCTGGCGGATTAGCCTATTCCCCGGTGCGCGACCCCTATGCCGGGCTGCAAAGCTTGGCGGGTAAGCTATCGAGTCTATCGCGGCGGGCAGTGGAAGCGGCCCGTCCTGCGGTGAATGTGGTGCCCGCTGACGCAGCGAGTGCGTCGGCTTCTGCGCCCACGTCTAGCGCATCTACGGCCAGTGCGTTTACCAGGGCGTCCGCTGCCAACAAGGCGACCTCCAATCAACCCCAGGTAATCCCAACCCAATCCTGCGGCTGGTTTCATAACGTGACTCCCACCGTGGCCAAAGGGTTCCAGGTGCAAGTCAATGGGGCCACGGTGGCC
>DATNOW010000026.1:0-7269 GCA_036703515.1 Chroococcidiopsis sp. | reverse complement strand
GATCGTTAAAGGCAAAGGTGAGCTCGGAGGCGTGCTTGACCACATACTGATCCCCATCTCCCTTTTGCACATCGATTTCGCTCAGGATGGGGTTTTCCTTGTTGGTAATCAGATAGGCGTAATAGCCCTGGGTGCCGTCTGCATTGACGGTTTGGGCAAAGGCTTCGGCGTCAGAGCGCTCAGCGGCCGTCACGTAGGATTTACCGCCATACCACGCAATTTGCACCTTGCCTGCACCCATAGCTTCGATTACGCCCGCATAGTCGGTGGCATAGGAGGCATTCACATCCCGCCCAATTGCCTTTTCCATGGCGGCAATAAACGGCTCCCACTTGGGCTTTTGGTTGTCTTGCGACTCGGTCGAGATGATGCCAAAGTCTAAGGCGGTAATTTCGGGAGCGCAGGCTTCACCGGAAGCGGCCGTCGTGGCGGCATCGCTGGGACTCGCGTTTTCGGACGTTTGCGGTGCGCTACAGCTCACGATCAGGTTGGCCAACACGAGGGTGCTGACCATAGCAGAGGTGGAACGGCGCAAAAAGGTCTTAACCATGACAGTTTTCCTCAATAAAAATTAGGGTGAATTATGAACAAACGCTGGATTAACGCTGGATAAATCACCAAAACAAAGCCGCACACACGCCGATTGAACGTTGCGCAACTCTGAGCAAAGGTGAACTCAGCGCAATCTAAACTGGGTGAAATGCGAACTGGGTGAAATGCAAACGCAGCAAAATGTGAGGAGGACGAAACGCTAGCGGCTGAAGACCTCGCCATGTCCAGATAAGACCAGTTCCTCAACGGCGGTGCCGTAGATCTGGCCGAGGCGGGCTTCATTTAAATCAGTGGTCTGGCCGTCAAATCTGACTTCGCCACCTTGCAGGGCGATCGCCCGTTCAAAGTAGCGCTGCACCATCTGCACTTGGTGCAGCGATGTAATCACCGTAATGCCGTGCTCGCGGTTGAGATAGACGAGTAATTCCATCACTTTGCGGGCCGACTCCGGGTCCAGAGACGCAATCGGCTCATCGGCCAAAATGATTTCCGCGCCCTGCATCAAACAGCGGGCGATCGCCACCCGCTGCTGCTGCCCGCCCGATAGCTCCGAGGCCCGCTTATAGGCCTGGTTTAAAATGCCAACGCGCTCTAACGCTGACAGCGCCTGCTCTTTTTCCTCATGGCTAAACCACCGAAACAGCGATCGCGTCGGTGAAATATTCGCCAAATTGCCAATCAAGACATTTTCAATCACGGTCAGCCGGCTGACCAGATTAAACTGCTGAAAGATAAAGCCAATCCGACTGCGCAGCCGCCGCACCTTAGAGTGCAGCACGCCCCCCGCCTGGATAGAAGTACCAAAAATATCGACCTGCCCGTCATCGGCCTGCTGTAGCCCGTTGATCAATCGCAGCAAGGTAGACTTGCCCGACCCCGATGCGCCGACCAGCGCAATCATTTCTTCCCGCGCCACAGAGAAGCTAACGGCATTCAAAACGTTAACTTTGGTTGTCCCTTTTCCCCGAAACGACTTCGTCAAGTCGGTGACGTTGACCGCGTGAGTCCCTAGATAGCTTGGCATGATTGTTAATGATCAACGGCTCGCTCAGCAGTGCAGAACACCAGAACGCTGTATCCTGCCAGTGAATGTCTAGACATCCGGATGTAATTCATGTCTTCCATCCTCGGCCATCCAGCTTAAGTAGGAGCCAAGCTTGGGTTAAGCTTTTCACCCCCGCCAGGTTAACGCCTCGATCATTGCTAAGTCTTGAGTCTGCCTTGAGTCTGCGCCTTGAGCCTGCCTTGAGCGTTTAGGTGGTCTCGTTGTCAAATACAAGCTCCATGCGATCGCCCCGAAACCGAGTCACACCCGACTCGACCACCTGCCCGGTTTGGTCTACGTTAATCGACTCCGTTAATAAAATTGGGGCGTTGAGCGGTAGCTCTAGCAGCCGTGCATCTTTAGGCTGCACCGTGCGGGCCGAAATCCGCGTGCTGCGACGGATATGGTCGCAGCCATACTCGTGATGCAACATTTTAGAAATCGATTGATACTGCAAACAGTGCTCAGCCAAATGGGGAAAGCGATCGCTGACAAAATAGCTGCTGGCCACGCTAATGGGGCGATCGTCTGCCAAACTCAGCCGCTCCATAAAAATTACGGTGCGCCCCACTTCTACCTCCAGCCGCTGGGCCAACGATAGATCGGCCGGTATCTCCGTCACGTGCAGCACCGTGTGCCGCACCGTCAACCCCTGGGTTTTAAGAGCCTCGTTGTAGCGCACCCGTTTGCCAATCGGATAGGAAATCGGCGCAGCGGCCACAAAGGTGCCGCGCCCCCGGTCAATGCGGACTAAACCCTCGTTGCGCAAAATATCGACTGCTCGCCGCAGCGTGTGACGGTTGACGCCAAAACGGGTGCTCAGCTCCGCTTCCGTCGGCAGCTGGTCGCCCAATCGATACACCGACTCCGCAATATTGCGACGGAGTTCGTTAGCAATTTGGAGATAGAGGGGTAAGGCCTCCGGAGTCATGCAGAGCAACAAAACGAGCAGGATAGACGATTGCAGCGCAACCGATTAATTTGACTATAGCCCTTACCCTTTGGTTTCTGTGTGCCTTCCGCCAAAGTTTAGCCAGCTAAACATTAACGCTCAATACAAATGTTTTCAATACAAATGTTCTAAAAAGACAGCTTAAGCAACCGTTGGCTTTAGCTTTGTCCATGGATGATTAAACTTCGCAATCTTCGCTATTTGCAGCCAAGATGATGTTATAAAGGGAGTAGGCAGTCGTGTGACTAGCTTTCACTGGCCTTTAGAGCGAAACTGCTCCGTCCAGCGGAACACAAGTGAATCTTAAGAGCTGGAAATCTAAGGCTAAAAGTTTTAATAGCGATCGCCCTGATTTAAGGGCATTTGGGGAAATTGTTTTATAGCGTGAGTTGTGATTTTTTCACAGCTCTGTACCTTTTTGGTTTGATTTTCTGGTTTGATTTTTGGTTGGAAATGCGTTTGCATGAAAAACATGCAAACGCATCATGACGGACAATTTTGGAGCGTGTATGCAGTACTTGTTAATTGATGCTCACAAGCGGTTTCTGGGAACATTCAATTCCGGGCAGATGCTGTCGGTAGGCGATACCTTTCAGAACGAAAACGAGCAAACCTATGCGGTGGTTGGCAAAGATTGGTCTGTGCAAAATACCTTTAAAGCCCAGTCTCTGACCGTGATCCCCGTTGGTAAAGCGCAGCGGGTTGAAGCCCTCAATTAGTTAACCAGTGTGATGAACATTGTAATGGACACTGTGATGAACAGCGTAATCACCGTTCATTGAGCAGTGTAACCATCAGTTCTGCGTGATGTCGCCATCAAAGCACTTCCAAATGACCAAATTAAGGGGTTGTTTGGGGGTGCTTTTGCATTGGGCGATCGCTTATTTTTATCGTTTCGCTACATTAAATTGCGCTACATTGAATTGCGCTCTGAGGAGTATCCTGCAATCTTCATAAGAGAGTTTGCAATACTCTTCGCTATTGCTGGATTGTGCTGCTGTTTAAGATTGCCAATTCAATCAAAAAATAAATGCAGCCAATCCATAGCATCCTTACCGCAATAGCGATTCACGGCAGCAAATCCATAGGCATTATGAACATCGAAACCATTCTTCAAACCGCACAGCAGGTCATCACCTCGGTTGGGCTAAAACTGATTGGGGCGATCGCCCTTTGGATTATTGGACGCTGGCTGATCGATTTTGCCATGACGCTGCTGCGTCGCAGTTTCAAAGGGCAAGATATCGATGTCACCGTAGTCAACTACACCATCTCGATCGCGTCAGTCACCCTGCGCATTGTCTTAATTGTTGCGATTCTTGGCTTTTTGGGCGTTGAAACCACCTCATTTGCGGCGCTCTTAGCCGCAGCCGGCATTGCGATCGGGGCGGCCTGGAGTGGTCTTTTGGCCAATTTTGCGGCGGGCGTATTTTTAATTATTTTCCGTCCGTTTAAAGTGGGCGACTACATCTCTGCCGGTGGCACGACTGGCACCGTCAAGGAAATTGGGCTGTTTGCGACCACCATTGACACTCCCGACAACGTCCAAACCATCGTCGGCAACAACAAGCTCCTGTCTGACAATATCCAAAACTTTTCGGCCAACCCCTACCGGCGGGTTGAGCTTGTCGCGCAGCTCAACCATAGCGTTGATCATCGCCAAGCCATTCATCTGCTCAAAGAAAAACTCAGCCAGATTGCCAATGTCACCGTCGATCCGGCCCCAGATGTCGAAATCTTGGAATTTAACCTGGCGGGGCCGGTGCTGGCGGTGCGTCCCTATTGCAATAATGCTCACTACTGGCAAGTCTACTTTGACACCAATAAGCTGATTCGTGAAACCTTTGGTGAGGCGGGCTATCCGGTACCCGAGCAGCATTACAGCCTGCGTCAGGTGTCTTAATTCTGTTGCTTTTCGGGCCCTATCGCGGCTGATAAAAGCGACAGCCGTGGCAGGGGCCCTCTGGGATGACTGCACAGCGCAGCAATTCAGAGTGGGCATTGTAGAAACAGGTGACATCGCCAATCAGCCAGCGTCCGTTGAGCAACGTCCGCTCTTCAGGGCGCTGGGCTGCCTGCACGTAGAGGGCAATTTTGTGGAGCCGATACTTGCCTGATTGGAGCTGATAGCGGTGGTGGCGCTCTAACACCGTGTACGTTTTCCCTTCTAGGTCAAGATAGGCCCCCGGCTGCGGGCTCCAATCGAGATGCACATTGCCGATGGTCTTGTGCGGATGACTGAGAATCACCTCTGTGGGTAAAGATTCTTGCTCCATGACCAGTGTGTTGCCTTTTACACTACTTGAATAGTAAAGGGGATTGAGCCCATTGGTTCAATCCCCTTTCGTTGGTTTTTAAAGTGTAGTCAGTAGATGTCAATAGGAGTTGATTAGCGGCGAACCGACTGAATCATGGAACATCGTTATCTCAAAATGACTCAATCCACTAAATTGGAGTTGCTAACGCGTTAGTTAGATGCAGTAACGCTTGTTCCTAGCACTTCAAGGTTAACGGAGCCAACCCCTGCACCCATGATCCCGATGGCGCGGGCTGCACCTGCTGAGAGGTCAATCAGCCGCCCATGGCTGTATGGGCCTCGGTCGGTAATGCGGACAATAACGGATTGTCCATTGCGGGGGTTTGTAACGCGCACTTGGGTGCCAAAGGGCAAGGTGCGATGAGCGGCGGTGAGTGCGTTTTGATTAAACACTTCACCACTGGCCGTACGGCGGCCGTTAAACCCAGGGCCATACCAAGAGGCTAAACCGCTGAGTCGCATCCCAGTGCTGCTGAGAATCGACTGTGGGTTAGAGCGGGGTCTGCCAGCTACTTCTCTGAGGGGAGCAGCTCCTCCCAATAGGCGTCGCAAGCGGTTAGTGGCTTGCAAGGCGTCTTCCGCAGGGTCGCGGGTGGTATCTGGCAAAATCGTGGTCTCGTTGATGACAACGAGTTCTTGCTGGTTGGCTTCGATGAGATAACGACGGTTCTGTTCGTCCCATCTCACGGTGATGGCGTCGGCGTTAACCTCGTCTTGGTAGAGCTGGTTGATACGGGCGGCGATCGCAGTCGCACGCCAGACGGGGTCAGCTTGTTGCTCGGCGGATAGTTGCTCGGCAGACGGTTGGCTAGACGCGGTAGATGACGGCTCAGCTAAGCCAGCAGCGTCGGTTTGGGTGCTGCCTACTTTGACATCCGAGTCCTCAGACGGACTGCTAGAGTCGGGTACCGCAGCGGTGGGCGGAGTGTAAACACCAGAACCCAAGAAGGTGAGTACTGGAATGTTGTTGACGTAAATGGTCGCTGCTGGTCTTCCATCCATCGGGTGGGGTTGGATGACAGCAATGGGATCGCTGTCGGCTTCAACCTCATCCTGAGATTGGTATTCTCCAACTTTCGAGACATCTTCGAGCGCAGGGCTGAGGGTGTCTTCGATCGGGAGATTGGAAGCGACGGATTCTGCAGGTTGTTCTTGAGCAGAAACATTTGCCACCGAACCGTCGTCATCTGCTCTAAGTGAATCAGCGTGGCCAGGCGTGGCCGGACTCAAGGCAGAAATTGTAATAGCAGCGATTGTCAACCTGCTCCAAAATGTTTGATTCATATACCCCATGGTGAAGGACATTGGGAGCCGACGTTAGCCCTCTTGCGAAGTGGGTAGGCAACGGACTAGATGAGGCACGATCGGCCCAGTTGGGCGATCGCTGCAAGAGGTGTGCCATACCCGTGCTGTGAACTGCACGGAAAATTACCCATTTCATTTACTAACTCGGACTCGTTACGTGTTCACATTTGGCTTTTGAACTGCAACAGATTAACACGAACTTTTGGCACTGGGGATCAGGGATCTACGGATAGCCCAAATAACTTCATATCAGCTTTATATAGCGATTTAAGCTAAAATCCTTTTCCCGCAAGGATTTGATCTGATTTTACATTTTTTAACTTTATCGAAACTTTATACAAAATTTGCAAATCATTTCCTCTGCTCTTCATTAAATGTTGCGATTTGCTGACATGGCAAACGGGGGGCGCGATCGCCCCCCATTTGGGGTGATTTTGCGGTGCTTAATGAACAGATTTGGGGGTTGTTTTTAGGGTTATTTTTCGGTTTTTGGAGGGCGGTTTAGGGCTATTTTTCGGGGCTGTTTTCTGGATCTGGATTTCTGGATCTGGATTTCTGGGCCTGTTGGCCCGATCCGCGAATGCTACGCGGTATATTCGGCAGCGGCGATTACAGCAGTCGCAGTTGAGACTCGGTGGGTTCGGGGATGGGTTCTTCATCCCAGGGAGCAGTGGCAAATTCGCCTGATGCGCCCGCTTCACTAACGTTGCCCAAGGGCGACGGATCGCTGCTGCTCCACGGTTCGGCGTCGGCAGTGAGCAAGGCCTGGGCGGCTTGCAGCATGTCGTTTTTGAGGTCGCTGAGGTGGGGATGGTTGTCGAGATAGGCCGCGAGGGCTTCGACGGGGGCGATGGTGTTACCCACCCCCAGTTCGGGCAGGCGCGGATGGGCTAACTGGCTGACCAGCTCAGGATGAATCGAATAGGTGTGGGCGATCGCCAGGGCCGTTTGCAGGGCGCTAGTATCAATTTGCACCAGTTGGTCGGCCCGCAGGCGATAGATCAGCCGCACCACGGCATCATCAATATCGGCCGCGTTTAGGGCTTTGAGCAGCAGGGCTTGGGGGTCGTCGGCACTCGACACATCGAGGCGAATGGT
>DATNOW010000025.1:0-5982 GCA_036703515.1 Chroococcidiopsis sp. | reverse complement strand
AGGGCGCTGCGTGCGTCTTTATCAGGGCGATTACGAACAGTCTCAAGTGTTTGACGAAAACCCGGTTGCCGTCGCTCAGCAGTGGGCTGAGCAGGGGGCAACGTGGCTGCACGTCGTCGATCTCGATGGGGCCAAGGTCGGACATCCGGTCAACCAAGGGGCGATCGCGGCGATTGTCCGGGCGCTGGATATTCCGGTGCAGGTCGGGGGCGGGCTGCGCGATCGCCAAAGCGTGGCGGATCTGCTGTCTTTGGGTGTCCGTCGCGTCATCTTGGGCACCGTGGCCGTTGAGCAACCCGATTTGGTCAGCGCGCTTTGTCAAGAGTTCCCCGGTCAAATCATCGTCGGCATTGATGCCCGCAATGGCAAAGTGGCCACGCGGGGCTGGCTCGAAGATTCGGGGGTCGATGCGATCGCCCTGGCCCAATCCATGGCAGCGCAAGGCGCGGCGGCCATTATCTATACTGATATTCACCGCGATGGCACTCTGCAAGGCCCCAACCTTGAGGCTCTGCGCGAACTGGCTGAGGCTATTTCAATCCCGGCGATCGCCTCCGGTGGCATTAGTTCCATCCGAGATTTAATGAACCTGCTGGCCCTAGAGCCAGCGGGCGTCACGGGTGCGATTGTTGGCCGGGCAATGTACACGGGTGAATTCTCGCTCAAAGAGGCAATCCGCGCCGTGGGTCAAGGGCGCTGGCAAGATGTACCGCCCGACTTAGGACAATCTACTTTTGCCTAGTCCCGTAGATTAAATCGCCCAGCCGCTGGTAACGGGAAAATTGACAGGTTGCCAGGGCGCGGCATTCGGACGATCATTTTCCAGTGTGTACGAAAGTCTTACTGCCAAATGCCGAGCCCCTACGGGAACTCGGTCACCCCCTAAACTAAACCTTTCAACTTAAAAAGACGCCTAAAAAAGCGGCTAGGCTCGTATCGAGCCTAGCCGCTTTTAGCTAAAGCTAAGAGGCAAGCCGCTAAAAAGCACACTAAGCGCTAATCGTCGGCTTATAAACCAAATCGCGAACCTTGACCATGGCATTAACCAAGTGATCCATTTCTTCACGGGTATGGGTAGCATTGGCCGTAATGCGCAGCCGAGGCTTGGCGATAAACCAAATTGGCGAAACCCAGACCCCGTGCTCACTGACCAGCATCCGAGCAAAATGCTTAGGGTTGAGATCAGGGGGCAGCAACACGGGCACCACGTTCGTCTCACCGATGGCTTCAAACCCATTTTCGTTGAGGCGCGATCGCAAATAGCGCGTGTTTTCGTGCAGTTGCTGAACCAACGCGGGGTTGCCGCGGACATGGCGCACCGCTTCTAAGGCCGCCGCCGTCAACGGTGGAGCCAAAGAGCAAGTCCCGATCGAAGTCGGCGACACGTTCAACAGCGGCTTCAGTTCTGCGACGTGGGTGCTAATCGCTGCGCCGACAGACGCACCAAACTTGGAGAAAGTGGTCATGATCAGCGGCACCACACCCCGCTCAATGGCGTATTGCGGCAAAATCCCAAAATGCTCGTAAATACCGCGCCCCGTTGCCCCAATCGAGCCACTGGCATGGGCTTCATCCATCACCAGAACGCTGCCGGGGTAGGCGGACAGCAAATCAATCATTTTGGGCAGCGGCGCAATGTCGCCATCCATCGAAAACACCGCATCGGAGACGACCATGATCCGATCGTCTGGGCGAGCGTAGCGCTGCAGCTTGCGGGCCAAGTCTTCCATGTCGCAGTGACGATAGGCGCGGACGCGGACGCGGGGGCTATGGCCAAACAGCTTACCAGAACGAGTCCCTGCATTGGCGAGCGCAGAAACAATGCAGCCGTGGTTTAATACGTCTGTCAAAATCAGCGTTTCCCGCGTATGCTGAAAGCCGGGCACCGGAATGGCGAGATGGCAAAAGGCATCCATCAACGCTTGCATCGCCATCCAGGCATTGAGGAAAAGCTGCGTATGAGACAGGTGCTTAAATTCAGACACGGCATCTTCAAGCTGGCGGTGAAGGTCAATGCGACCGCTCAACACCGAACAGGAGCTATTAGACGTCCCATATTGCAAAATCGCATCAATGGCGGCTTGCTGAACGTTCTTATTTTGCACTAGTCCTAGCACGTCATTGGTACAGAAGGTAAGCACCGTGCGGTGTTCGCCGGTTTCTGCTTCCTCGATTTCAACCAAGTTACCCTGCTTGCGATGGCAAATATACTCGTCGGGGTCTAACCCGCTCTCGTACCAGCGCTGAACATACTCTTTAACAACTTGCACAGTAAACTCCCCTCACCTTAGATTTTTTAGATCGCTTTTGTCTCTAAACCAACAACCTGTCTGTCTGACTACAATCACTGCATTCCAAACCAGGGCGGAGTCCAAAATCCGATCACCTCTGTGATCGTTACATTAAATCCGTTTCCTAGCGACCCTTGCAATAGAACCATGGTCTGCATGTGATTCTTTCAGTGATTAGGTAGCGCAAATAGCCGCGCAATACAGGAGCGTTTAACCAAGCGCACTTTCTGACGCTTGCTCAACTGGGTTGAAAGCTGTCGCAGCGGATAAAGTCAATGACTTTTGAGAAGTTCCATTACGATGACTTTGCAATTGACTAGATTGTTGCATAAATTGCTCGTGCTGCCGGACAATTAATCGCTGTAGGGCGATAATCGCCGGGTTGACCTCGACATAGCGCCGCCCCGGATTGGCGCTAAAGGTACGCTGTTCGCTTTCCATCATGTCTACGTCTTGCTCCAAAAAAGGCATAAACAGCAGACGCCGCACAGCCGGCACGAGGAAAGCTTTGACCAAACGCAGCAGCGGCTTGGGTAAACGCACCTGATTCAAAAAGAGCAGCGAGAAGGAGCGGGTTTCGTTGGGGCCAACGGGCAAGCGCATCAGGTAAAGAGACGACACTCCTTCCATGGTGCTGTGGTAATGGGGATAGCCATAGCGCACGGAAACCGTACGTGTGGTAATGCCACTGCCATCGGTGCTTAGGCCTAAAACCTTGGTAATCCAACCCTGATAGTGAACCCGATAGTCGGCTTGCACAAAGGAATCTGACTCTTGCAGTTTGAGCAAGATCGGGTCAAACCAGCCCTGCAGGTCGTTGTGCAAAAAGCCGTGAAACACGTCCATTGTGTTTTCATTGCAGATCGAAAAGTGAGCCTTGAAGTGTCCGGTGATCGGCACCATCAGGCAGTTTTCATCGGCATATTCGGGCACCTCCGGCAGCGGGCGATCGCCCGCCAACTCTGGGTCTCCGGGAAACACCCAAACGATGCCATAGCGCTCATCGGTGGGGTAGCTGCGGGCTGTGGCGCAGGGCAGCTTTTGCTCTTTGGGGAAATAGGGAATATTGACGCACTCGCCGGAAGTGTTAAACTCCCAGCCGTGGTAAGGGCAAACGAGGCGATCGCCTTGCACTTGCCCTTTATGCAGCTCGATGCCTTTGTGCGGGCAGGCATTTTCGAGAGCATGGGCAGCACCTGACGCATCTCGATAAAGGGCGATCGACTGCTGCCACACCCGAACTTGGGTGACTTGTCCGGGCTTCAGGTCTTTTGCCCAGGCAACAGGATACCAGTGGTTCGGATTGATACCGACCTCACGCACCTTATTTTGAACAGGTTGCCCCTTGAGGGTTGTTGCCAATTCCATCTGTCGTGTCTTTGCCTTCGATAAAGAATGTCTCCGGACGGATGAACCCTTGGGGTTGCATCACGGCGCGAATAATTTAGAGCCAAAACGATCGGGGAGCTAAAGCGATCAGGGAGTTAAAAATTCAGGTTATGTCAAGCCCTCAGGCGTCAAATAATAAGGCTGGCTGCTTTTCACGGGCACGAAAGGGCATTAAAACCAAGAAAAAGCCCAAAATTTCCAGGATTAACGGCTGATTTTGAGGGAAATGCAGAAATGTAAAAAATCTGCTCGCCTCTTAATAGTATTTAATGGGAACATATTTATTAAGCCCTTGACATTCTCATAAGTCAATCCGTTCGATGCTATTTGTCTAGTCTGTATAAAGTGGAACAAATTATAATATCTGATTTCTTCACTCTTATTGCCATGACCCCATAGGGTGAAGTTTTGTCAAGAGGCTCACATTATCCAGAGGGTCTCGGATGGGAGACTGTGAAGGGCGATCGCTTGTTTTGGGAGGAATTTCCCTAGAGGGATTATGCCGGGAAACCGCAGTGGCACTGGGTCTTATCGAGCAGGTCTATCGAGCAACGACATCGCTCGGCGTCTAGATCGGCAAATACCTTAAATCGGCCAAAAAATTAAATCGGCCAAATTGGATGGGCAAATACCTAGGACTGTCTGGGTATAGACAATTCCAGTCTTACCTTAGCAGCCTCGTTTCCCCTCTGGTGATGGGGTAGGGACAGAGTGTGCAAGTGTCCCTTAGCCCCTATGGGATACCCACAAATAACTTACTATCTGGGGGATATCCCCTAAGGACAACTTGACGATGCCTGTTGGCAAAACCTATTCAGAGCACTCTGAATCCGGGCACCTTGACAACCCACTGCCACGACGCTCTGCGCGAAAACACTCTCACGTGTTTGTAATTTTGTTGGCGGCTGGATGCTTGAC
The DNA here is from genome assembly GCA_036703515.1 of Chroococcidiopsis sp. Classification (GTDB taxonomy): domain Bacteria; phylum Cyanobacteriota; class Cyanobacteriia; order Elainellales; family Elainellaceae; genus DATNOW01. Next base: position 1,384 of record DATNOW010000025.1, on the reverse strand, counting down.
CACTATGACGGGTGGTGTCGTTTCTCCGGTTTTACCGGAGATGGTGCAACAGCTTCAGTTTGACCCCCGCTGGGCGGGCATGTTGGTCAGCGTTCATGCGCTGGCGATCGCCGTATTCACACCCATCATGGGAATCTTGGCCGATCGGATCGGCAAGCTCAAAGTGATGATTCCCGCCCTGTTGTGCTACGCCCTCTTTGGCGTGGCGGGCGCATTTCTACCCAATTTTGGCGCGCTGCTGGCGACACGGGCCCTGCTGGGCATTAGCAGCGGCGGCATTGCAGCGGCGAGTATTGGTCTACTCGGCAATCTCTACGAAGGCGAGGAGCGATCGCGAATTTTAGGCTTTGCCACTAGCGCCATGACGACAGCCAGCATTATGTTTCCGCTGCTGGGCGGCTGGGTGGGGCGCGACCACTGGCAACATGCGTTTTATCTATATGGGTTTGGCATTCCGCTGGCGATTATTGCGGCGATTGGATTGCGGCAGCCGCGATCGCCCCATACTTCTGTCGGCGGTGGCGGGCAGCGCGATCAGCTACTGCGGGCCTTGCGCCAGCCTGGGATTATTCAAATTTATCTGCTGCTCGCTTCGGCAGCGATGATTGTTTACGCCGTTGTGATCTACACTCCGCTCTACCTCAAAGCCGCCATTGGCGCAGGCCCTGAGCTGAATGGGCTAGTCTTAGCGGTGCGCGGCATGGGGGCAGCCACGGTCTCTGCTCTATTAGCGGCACGGGTGGCCTCTAGACTCGGTTCTCGGCAGGCGATCGCCATTGGCTTTAGCCTGATGGCGGTGACGGTGGGCACCATTCCGCTGCTCAATCAGATTTCGTCGATTATTCCCGTTGCGGTGCTGTTTGGCGCTGGGTTTGGCATCATCACGCCCAACGCTTACAACAGCTTGGCCAATCTATCCCATCCCAGCGTCCGCGCCAGCGTGTTGGCAATCGGCACCGGCTTTAACTCCCTGGGGCAGTTTATCTCACCGCTGATTTTGGGACCGCTGTGGAAATATTCGGGGCTGCCGCTGGTGTTTTACGTGACGGCGGCGATCGCGATCAGCACGGCAGGGCTCAGCCTAATGCGTCGTCAAACGGAATAAGCGGGATAGTGGGATGGCGAGATATTGGGATGGTGAGATGGTGGGATGATGAGATGGCGGGATAAATCTGTGGCGTTTGCCGTGATCGACTTTGACAAATTCCAATCACGGCAAATGTAGTTAGTGCCATCAAGCCAATAACATCGTCAAGCCCATAGCACCATCATTTGACGAAATCGGCAAACTCTTTTTCCCAGTTTTCATAGTTGCCCTTGGCCACCTGCACGATGGGCGACATGGCAATGAGCTGGAACACAAGCCAGTTGACCCACGACATCG
>DATNOW010000024.1:0-7256 GCA_036703515.1 Chroococcidiopsis sp. | reverse complement strand
TCGCTCCGTCAAGCGGTCTACAGGGCAGCCGCCGTTGCGGCCCTGTCGGTGACAAAAGCAGGGGCGCAGTCTTCACTACCCACCCAGGCCGAGCTATCTGCTTTTTTGGCAGCAATCGGTGACGAGTAAAGTAATAATCTGAATTTTTAGGATTGAGAATTGATCGACACATACTCGGCCGCCACCCAGCCACCGTTAGTCAACTGCATCCAGTCGCGCCCGCCCCGTGATACCTTTTGCCCGGTGACCGAAACACGCTCGCCCCGAAACAGCGTATTGCCCGTATCGGTGCCGTTAGGGCCATCACGGACGATCAGCGCATCAGCAGCGACAATCGCAATGCCTGGTCGAGCAGCCACTGGGGTGTTTGCAGTTCTGGGTGCACCGGTCGCGCCGGCTGTTCCAGCGGTGTCTGTGGTTCCGGCCGTAGCGACAGATGCAGATGGGGTCGTAGCGGTTCCGGTCGGGCGAGCTGCGGTAGCGCCGCCGCTGCTGAGAAATTCCCTAGCCACCCAGCCATCTCTACCCGATAGGCGCGCCCAGGTATAGCCATCGCGGCCAACGGTCTCCCCCGTTAGCGAGACGGTTTGACCGTTATCATAGCTGTCGATCACTTCGGCACTGATCCCAGGGTTAGCCCGCACCCGCACGCCACTGGGGGCCGCAACGATCGCCGTAACGGTGGGAGTCGTTGCGCCCGTGGACGCACCTGTAGATGTACCCGTGGATGTACCCGTAGTTCTGCCAGTGCCCACCGTGCCTGCATTACCCACAGTGTCTGCATTACCCACAGTGCCCGCAGTGCTCACAGGCGATCGCCCGCCATTAGGACTGGCCCCATTAATCAACACCGGACGGGTTCCCGTTGCCGGACGAGAGCTGGGGTTGGTGCCCGCACTCGCCACTTCACTCGCCCCAAGACCGAGGGCTGTAGCCGTGCGGCTGCCGACAATGCCATCGGGCTCAAGCTGATTGCTGCGCTGAAATTCGCGTACCGCCGCATCGGTTTGTGGCCCAAACACCCCGTCAACACCACCTGGGTTAAAGCCCGCATCCGCCAACGCCTGCTGCACAGCCTCTACCGATGTGCCATTGTCGCCAAGTTGCACCAATGCCAGCGCATTGGGCGACACCGCCAAGACTGACGACACGACCAATAAGCTAGCTAGGCCCATCCAGGCCGAGCTAGGCAGGAGAGTATTCAGCGATCGCAACTCTGGGGTCGGCGTGGGGTCATCGTAGGCTAGGGCCGAGTGCACAACAGCAAGTAATTCCATAGGGCTTATCCCAACATCATCAAGAGGGCATCAAACGGGCACATTAAAGGGGTATGCCAAATTCTAATAATATTCTCTCCAAATAATAAAGAAGTTTCGTTATTCCTCACGGAAAGGGCAGGGAAAAGGACGAAGGGTAAAGAATGGGGTGCGGTCATCTCGCCCGCTTGTGAAACGTTTCACTACCCTATTCCACCTGTCCTATCTCACCATGACGAACGGTTAGACCGCAGGTGCCCCCGCCTATGCCAGCTAGGCAACTGACTCACCCAAAACAGGCGATCGCCACACCCAAGATTCTGACTCTAACAGCTCAAACCCGCTCAGGCAAAAGCTGCAAGCCCATTTTCCAAAATCCGGATAAACTGCCCCCCACTGGCACACTTGATCAAGATTCTGATAGCGTCCCCCACCAACCGCTTGCTGAGCCGAAGATTAGAGCATCACCCCTCCCCACCCGCCCTCTCTGGTTGGTGAGCCTGTCGAACCACTCCCGCTCTCTCGCTCTCCCCCTCTCCTCACCCACCGTTAAGCAGGACACTACCCTATGAAACTCCAATCTGTTCTTGTTAATGCAATTCGCTACGGCGTTTCTTTAGGCATTGCCTCTACGGTCGTTTCGTTGAGTTCAGCCCTGCCCGCCAGCGCTACTCCGGCTGTCCTCAGAACCAATTATTCCAACAGCTGGATAAATGTGCGCACCAGCCCCTCTACCGATGCCTCAGTGCGGCTGTATGGCCGAGATGGCGATCGCGTCGAAACCCTACAGGAAATTCAAGGTGAAGATGGCTATACCTGGTATCGCGTTAGATTTACCAACTCTGGCAATACAGGCTGGGTTAGAGAAGACCTTTTAAGCCTCAATACAGACGGTCTCAATACAGACGATAGCGAAACCGTAGCTCCAGCCGCAGACTCCCCATCGCGCTCGTCACGCAATTCGCGGAACTCAGGAACTCAGAGCGAGCCCATATTGCGCAACGGTGCCGCCTCACGCACCCAACCCGAACCAACCGGGCGTAATGGTTCCACAGCGCGTAATGGTTCCACAGCGCGTAATGACACATCTTCACGAACCCAAACCGAGCCCATCTTACGCAACGGGGCGGCTTCTCGCCCACAAACAGAGCCGACCGGGCGTAATGGTTCTACAGCGCGCAATGGCAGTAACAGCCGCGATCAGTCGGTAGCGCGCAACTCGCCTCCGACTACCGTGCCCACCCGCACAAACTATACGCAAGAGCAAATCGACTATTTCATGGAAATTGCGCTTAACTCTGAGTACGGCAGCATTGGCGGGGCTGTCAAAAAATGGGACGGCCCGGTGCGCATCAAAGTCAATGGTTCCCCTACGCAAGCGGATATGACTACCCTGCGGTCGGTGATAGACGAACTCAACCAGTTGACCAACGGTACCATCAGCCTACAGCTCACGAACACCAACCCCAACGCTGAAATTTATTTTGTGCCGGAGTCCCAATTTAGCCGCTATGAACCCAACTATCAGCCGGTGAATATGGGTTTCTTTTGGGTGTCGTGGGAAGGCAACACCCTCAACCGTTCTCGGATCATGATCACCACCGAAGGCGTCACCCAGCAAGAGCGCTCTCACCTGATCCGAGAAGAGTTAACCCAATCGCTAGGCTTGATGCAAGACTCTGAGCGCTATCGCGACAGCATTTTCTATCAAGGTTGGACCAGCGTCACCAGCTATACGGCATTAGATCGGGCGGTGATTTCGCTGCTCTATCGTCCCGAAATCCGCGCAGGCATGACCCGCAACCAAGTTATCTCGGCCGTGCGGACGATCAACGCTACCCAACGGGCAAGTGCTGATTCAACCGACTCAGCGATCGGCTCAGCGACTGGTGCAAATACGCCTGGTGCACATACAGACGCGATCGCCCTTAACTTTGACCTATAGGTTTGACTTGTAACTTTGACTTTTAACTTTGACCTATAAGCTTCGACCTATAAGCTTCGACCTATAGGTTTGACCTGTAGCGATCGCTCCTTTCCTCCTTTCCCCATTCCTTCTTTCCCTATTCCCTTCCCTCTCCGAACCCAAACGCAAAGGGGATGACCATACTCTGGTCATCCCCTTTTACTTATCCTTTGTAAGAACCAGATAACACTAGTTTTCTAGCAGAATCGGTCTTTTGGCAGAACTGAGGTTTTTATGAAATCCTTAATCCTAAGCAGGATCGAGGAAATCGGCAGCAACCCAGCCGCTGCGGCCGCTGAGCTTCAACCATTCATAGCCACCGGCCGTTTCTGACTCGCCCGTAACGCGCACCGTTGCGCCTTCAGCCAAGCCGCCGATTTCGTCACCATCGGGCTCATCGCGGATGATTACACCCAAACCACTACCGGTGCTCACCACATAGCGGTTGCTGCCGCCACCACCCGAACTGCTCGACGACAGGAAGGATGTCGCCACCCAGCCCGAACGATTGGCCAGCTTGGCCCAGGTATAGCCACTGCCAGTCCTACGTTCGCTAGTCACCTGCACCGAATCGCGATAGCCATAGCTGCCGATGATCGTGCTGCTGGTGCTAGCGCTGCTGCGTACCACAATGCCATCGCCGGAGGTCACAGTGTAGGTGCCCGCAGTGCCCGTACCGGGGTTGCCGCCACCACCCGAACTGCTTGACGACAGGAAGGACGTCGCCACCCAGCCCGAACGATTGGCCAGCTTGGCCCAGGTATAGCCACTGCCGGTTTTGCGTTCGCTGGTGACTTGAACAGAATCGCCATAGCCGTAGCTGCCGACCACAGTGCCGCTGGTGCTAGCGCTGCTGCGAATCAAGATGCCATTGGTCGAGGAAACCGTGTAGGTGCCTGCCGCCCCATCACCAGGGTTGCCGCCGCCGCCAGTGGCAGAGCAGCTATTGCCTGCAAGATAAGGGCTATCGGCAGCGTCTACATCCTCTAGACCTAAAGCCTCTGCGGTCAGGGTGCCAACAATACCGTCGGCTGACAGCCCTTCTGCACGCTGAAAGCGCTTCACGGCGCTTTCGGTAGCCGAGCCAAAGACTTGATCAACGCTAATATCGTAGCCTTCATCTTGCAGTTGGGTTTGGATATCACCCACCGCTGCACAGCGATCGCCAAACTGGACAGCAGCTTGGGCTTGCTGGGGCGCGGCTGTCAATACCGTCAGGGCAGCGGCTCCCCCGGCTAGACCGAGCAGGGCCGTTTTGGGGACTTCTATTTTTAATTCATCAAAGGATCGTAGTTCAGGCACTGGTCCTAGATCTTCGTAGGAAGCAGCAGAATGAACAAATGCCAACATTTCCATGGCGCACCTGCACAACTAAATTTGTGGTTAAGAGAGCGGATTAACAGAGCAATAAACGGTTTAGTTGATCAAGACACCGATCAAACTTCAACCTAACTTCAACCGAATGGTTGTCAACCTAGAATAAACCAACTATTTTTGCAGCGGCAGAGGAATAAACATTACTTATTTAGAAATGTCGCTTCTCCAACGGCAGTTTGATAGTACTAATCGGATTTTAATCTAGGTTTTAGGTTGCTCTACAGTTCTACTAGTGTGGCTTTTTCTCTCCATCGCGGCTATCACCCCTTTGGGGGGTTTATGGTCACCCGATTGGGGTGAAGGGCGGTATCAACAATTACATCAGTGCCTACACAAATCATTGTGAGCAGGGTAGGATTAGGGTCGGCGCTTTCTACGGTAGGGCGATCGCAAATACTGATTTAATCTAGCCTCAGAGCGTTTTTTAGAGGATTTAAAAGCGCAGTTTTTAGGGTAATTTCAGCGACACGATCCTATGCTCCTGCGGGTGATGGCATATACGTACGTATAGAGAGATAAATCTTAAGCGAATATTAAAGAGCCACATTTTTTGCGCCCCCTACCTATTCCTATAAATAAAGCGTCAAGAGTAGGCGATCGCCGCTTTTAGCCCAGCACAAAGCGAGTCTTGATGATTGCCCTACGGCTAGTCTTAACGTTGAATTAGTAGGCAGAAAGGCATAGAAACAGGAAAACATAATCACGGGTCAAATGCATTTCGACTGACCATTTCACTAGCGTTTGACTGGCACTTGACTGGCACTTGACTATGCGTTCGATCGCGCTCACGCCAAATTGCTTAGACTAAATCCCCAGGCTATATCTAGCCCCAGACTGTATCTGACTATATCTATCCATATCTATAGATAGAATGCGCAAATGCCAACCTGCCCCATTTCGCAAGAATGCAATTTTCTGCTCTCATTTGAGTCTCGTTAATCCATTCATAAGTCTAATAAATAGAAATTCAAGTCTCTGATTGAGATAAAAAGCGGGGCGATCGCCCAGTCGCAAAATCAGCGAGTCGTAAATCAGTGAGTCGCAAATCAGGCAGTCACAGTTTGAGATGTATCGTAAATCACAGTAAAAAGTTAGGAATTGATGATCAAATTCCAAGGCAGACCTGTCGGGGTTTGGTAAGATTAGCTTGGTACGTTGCGCCATCTAATCACCTCATTCACCAATACTTATGTCTGCAACACTGTCGTTAGAGCTAGCCAAGACATCCCAGGCCGTAAAGCTTGGCCGGGTCTTGCTTGTCGAAGATGAAGAACTGATCCGCGAAACGATTGTTTTAGGGCTAAAAGACGAGGGTTACGACGTATTTGCAGTCGAGGATGGTCGCAGCGCTTTAGACATCATCCAAAAAATGGAAGATGGCATTCACCCAGAGCTTCTCTCTTTTGACCTCATTATTCTTGACCTGATGTTGCCCTACGTCAGCGGGCTCGATCTGTGCCGCCTGATTCGTCACGAAGGCAATAGCGTCCCCATTCTGATGCTCAGCGCCAAAGGCAGCGAAACCGATCGCGTCGTTGGTCTAGAAGTGGGTGCCGACGATTATCTCACCAAGCCCTTTGGTATGCGAGAGCTGATCGCCCGCTGCCGCGCCCTGCTGCGTCGGCATCGTCACACCCAGCCCACCCTACCCGAGTCGTCGCTCAAGTTCCAAGAGGTCGTGCTCTACCCACAAGAGTGCCGCGTCACGGTGCGTGGAGAAGAAATCAACCTATCGCCCAAAGAATTTCGCATCCTAGAGCTGTTTATGAGCCATCCCCGCCGGGTGTGGTCGCGTGAGCAGCTAATTGAGCGCGTTTGGGGCCCAGACTTCATGGGCGACAGCAAAACGGTGGATGTTCACATTCGCTGGCTGCGCGAAAAGCTAGAGGCCGACCCCAGCCATCCCAAATATCTGATGACGGTGCGCGGGTTTGGCTATCGATTTGGTTAGTCTCTTCCCTAGTCCGGCAGACCTCAAGCTTACAGCTTTGCAGCTTGTAGGGTTCCGATAGGGCAGTGTAGCCCCTAGCCTCGATCAAGCCCTTCGTGCGAATGCGCGGAGGGCTGTTCTGGCAAAGGGTTATTCTGTAAAGACTGCGCGATCGCCAACTCCTCTTGTTACAGTGGTGACAGCATGGAGAGTGCGATCGCCAAGCGTATGCCAATAACTTATGCCCAATAACTAATGCATTGTGATAGTTCTGGAATTTTGTCTTGGGTTAGCGTTGGGTCTGGTGATTGGAGTGCTGCTGATGGAGTGGCACCAAATCCAGTCGAGCAAAAAAGTGAAGGCCCTGCTGCGCGACCTCAAGCCCGATGCACCAGACTCGCCGCTTTCGTTTAGTTCACAGTTGAGTTTGGCGATCGCCCGTCAGCAAAAGCTGCATCAACAGCTCGAACAGCAGGTCGAAAGCTATCGCCAGGTGATCAACATCGCCCCGATCGGCTACCTGCAAGTAGACGATGAAAACCAGCTGCTGTGGTATAACCACCAAGCCCTAGAAATGCTGGGCATTCCGGTCGATCAGCCGCCGAAGCTGCCGCGCCTGTTGCTAGAGGTCGTGCGCTCCTACGAGCTTGACCACCTGATCGAAGAAACCCGCAGCCACAACAAGCCGCGCCAGCGCGACTGGACGCTCTATCCCGTCAGCGCCGAT
>DATNOW010000023.1:0-3018 GCA_036703515.1 Chroococcidiopsis sp. | reverse complement strand
AGCGGATGGGCGACGGATTTTTTGAGTACCAGATCCCGGTGGATTTTGATATCAATGAAATCTTAGGCCAGTTCTAGCTTGCCAAACCCCAATCCCGACCCATGGGACTGAAACGCGATCGCCAGTGAATGTCCTTCTAACCTAGACGACCCTAAAGTAAAGAACCTCAACGCCAAAAGAGGGCACAGTCATTGTGCCCTCTTCGCATAGCCTGAATAATTGGAACCTTACGCACGGCCTAGACTCAGGCGCTGCCTGTGAAAGTCACTTCCGGGAACTTGGCTTGGGCATCTCCGATCGGGAGACGCTTCCCTTCTTCCTGCCAGTAGTTGATCACTTCAGTCGCTTTGTTTAAGATTTCAACGCGATCCGACTCTGAAATCCAGTGCTTGGATTCTAGTTCTGTTTTCAGTTGTTCCCACGCATCATTGCGGGGCCAAAAGAAATAAGACGTGAGGGGGCTAGTACCCTTACCCACCACCTGGTCTACCGCCAGTGCAACGTTCTCTTCGAGCCAGAGAACCTTAAGAATGAACTTTGACAATTACGCCTCCTGCTACAGTCCAACCCTGACTGCAATACTCTACAATCTACCAGTGTAATCTAAGGACTCTCCCGATGACTAAGGTTTGCGCATAACTCGTGTGCAACCTGCATAAAACTCGTCGATGGCCCCGTCGATGGCAGGGTGTTATTGACGGCAGGGAGCGATCGCAACTCAGGTGAGACCAATTCGCAAGGAACCAGTGTGGTGCAGCAGTTGACGTGGGAATCTATCGCCGCCGTTGTCGTATTTGATATCGATGGCGTCATTCGAGATGTGGGCGGCTCCTACCGGCGGGCGTTGGCCGACACCGTCGAACAGTTTACCGGCGGGGCCTATCGCCCGTCGGCAACCGATATCGACGAGCTTAAGGCCGAAGGGCAGTGGAACAATGACTGGGAAGCATCCCGCGAGCTGATCTATCGCTATTTTGAACAGCAGGGCCAGAGCCGCGAGGCCGTGGGGCTCGATTACGAAGCGGTCGTGGCGTTTTTTCAGAGTCGCTATCGGGGCACCGATCCACACAATTGGACGGGCTATATCTGCCAGGAACCGCTGCTGCTGCAACCGACTTACCTAAAAAGCTTGACCCAAGCCGGAATGCTTTGGGGCTTTTTTAGCGGGGCCACGCGCGGATCGGCCAGCTATGTTTTGCAAAAGCGGCTTGGATTGACCGCTCCGGTGCTGATTGCAATGGAAGATGCGCCCGGCAAGCCCGATCCAACGGGGTTAGTAGAAACCGTGCGCTTGCTCGAAAGTCACCCCGCCCTCCAGCCCATGCCAGAGGCCATGTCAGAGGCGATCGCCCCTCCTCCCCCCGTGATTTATATCGGAGATACCGTTGCTGACATGCACACCGTGCAAAACGTCCGCCCGCTCCAGCCGTCCCGGCAGTGGCACGCCGTTGGTGTGCTGCCGCCCCACGCCCAAGCGCCCGCCGACTACGCCCACAGCTACACGCACACGCTCAAAGCCGCCGGGGCAGACCTCGTGCTGACCAATGTGGAGCAGCTCACCCCCCAGCAGATTCAACAGTTGATCAGTCCTTAGAATTTTAGAATGATGGATTGCCCAACCCGAAATTCTTGGGCAGGGGCGCACCGATGTGCGCCCTCTTGTGGATTGCCCAACCCGAAATTCTCGGGTAGGGGCGCACCGATGTGCGCCCTCTTACGGAATCTGAAATTCTTGGGCAGGGGCGCACTGCTGTGCGCCCTCCTAGAAAATCGGGTGGATAGGCATTATTTAACCCGCGATCCTTAGGTGTTTGCCTACATTTAAGCCATCATGGGCAGATTGACGATAATTTTGATGCTCTCAGGGCAAGAATCGCCCACAAGACAGCCGTTTTTATCCGAAAATAGAATCATTCACCACCCAACTTCAGACTGTTTGGGCAATCCCTTAACGAATGACTAATCCCACGTCTGTCTTGGCAGAACTGCTGGAAAAGCTGCCTCAACTCCGCGCTCAACTCTACTTTAAACCCTCGCTGACTGCGCTCTCCCACGCTATGGAAGACCAAGTGTTGGCGGGCGGCTCGGGGCAGCCTTTGGTGATCGCGAGCTTTCAGCGCGAGCGGTTTTATCGGCAAGAGGCCCACCGCTATCTGCGCATTGCCGAGCTAACGCCGCAGGTGTATGTGTTAGCGGCACCAGAGACCAACTTTACCAATTCCTCTGAACACTACGAAATGATCGCCTTTGATGCGGACGATCAGCTCAGTCAGGAGTGGCATTTGGTCGTGTTAGGGCAGCAGTTTGCGTCGTGTTTGGTTTGCCGAGAGCGGCAGGCTTCCCCGGCCGAGCTAGCGGCGTCCCAAATGCCTGTGATGGATCAAAACCGTAGGTTTGAAGGCGTCTGGACGTTTGATCGTCAGGTGAGCTGTCAGGCGGCTGAAATTTTGCTGAACCGCATCCAGGTCTATCGGCCAGAGCTAACCGATAAAATCGCCCAGGCCAAACGTCAGTTTTTGGCGGATATGTCTGCCCCGCAAGCGGCAGCAGTGGATACCGATCCCTTTGCCCAGCGGTTGATTACCTATCTGCAAGCCGGTCAATATAAACTGCTCAAGGCCTACCGCTCGATCTCGGCCCAAGAGCGGCGCGAGCGTTTAATTAACCTGATTACCTCTGCGATTCGGCGATCGCTTAATCCTGAGGAGATCTTTAGCGTCGCGGTGCGTGAACTGGGGCAGGCGATGGGCGTTTGCCGCTGTTTGATCTATCGCTGCCGCGCTACCGATCTATCGACCACGATTGAGCATGAGTTTTTGGCCGACGATAGCCTGCTGTCGCTAATTGGGCAAACCTGGCCGCTGGATGAAAACCCGTTGTTTCAAGCAGTGGTCAAAAAGCACGAATCGATCGCGATCGCCGATACGGCCAATACTGACCTGCCCGAAGTGCGATCGCTCCAGTCGGTGATTGAGCGCTGGCAGATTCACTCGTGGCTGCTGGTGCCCGTTGTCTACC
>DATNOW010000022.1:0-4011 GCA_036703515.1 Chroococcidiopsis sp. | reverse complement strand
AGAGTTTCCAGGCTAGACTCCAACGCCAGATCGAGAGCCAGCACCCGCACCTCGACCCCATAGCGAGAGCTGACGTCAAGCGCCATCTGCTCCAGTGGGGCTTGGCTGCGGGCCACTAAGACAAGGTTGAGCCCAGCCTCCGCCAGCCTTAGGGCCAGCGCCCGACCAATTCCAGAAGATCCGCCAGTCACGATCGCCCAAGGGCCATAGCGGCTGTATAGGCGGCTTTGCCAGGCCGGTTGCCGTGGCGGTTTGTCAGAGATTAGCTGCGGCATGGTTCCCAAACGGTCACTGCGTTTGGACGGTTTCCCACTATGATTGCCCATTTTTTTACTCCAATTTTTGTACTCAAATATTTGAATACAAAAACTAACGTATACTGGAGACATTAAATCCGTCAAGCTTGTTTTTTGTAGCTCGTTTTTGCAGTTCGTTTTTGCAGCTCGTTTTTTGGTATGGCACTCAAGCACACGATTCTGGCCTTTTTGTCGCGTCAGCCCCTGAGTGGCTACGACGTCGCCAAGGAGTTTGCCGAAGGGTTTGGCAGTTGTTTCTGGAAAGCAAGCCAGCAGCAGATTTATGCCGAACTCACCAAGCTAGAGCAGCACGGCAGCGTTTGTTATGAAGCAATTCCGCAGCCAGGACGGCTGGATAAAAAAATCTATTCGATCACAGAACAGGGACAGCAAGAGCTGATCGACTGGCTCACCAAACCCTGTGAACCGAGCGCCATTCGCGAAGATTTGGGGGTGATGGGGTTGGCCGGGCATCTGGTTTCGCCCCAGGTTGTTGTCCGAGAAATTGAGCGGCGGCGACAGCTCCACCTTGATATGGTGCAGCAGGTAAAAAAGTTAGATCAGCATTTTGCCGACCATTTAAACGAGTTAGAACTAAAAGATCTCTACATGCACCTGATTATCCGTCGCGGCATTCGCTACCAGGAAGAGTGGGTGGCGTGGTGTGACGAAGCGCTGGCGGCGATCGCCCAAACTATTAACCACTAGCCGTAAATAACGGGATATAGGCGGGATATAAGCGGGATATAGAAAAATTTCCGCGGGCAGGAGGCGAGAAATTGGAAGGAGGGCAGGCCGTCTGACGATGACCGGCAATAGAGTGATTTAAGCTAGGAGCATAGCGCTTGGCTAAGGCGAAACAATTATGCTGTCTCTTCCCGGCTATTCGATTACCTCAAAACTCTATGAAAGCCCCAATTCACTGATTTACCGAGGCGTGCGGGAGGCAGACTTACAGCCTTTGGTGTTCAAAATTTTGAAAACCGATTACCCAACCCCCGATGAATTGACGCGATATCGGCAAGAGTATGAAATTACCCGATCGCTCCAGCTAGAGGGGGTAATCAAGACCTACGGTATTAAAACGTATCAAAACACCCTGGTCATATTTCTGGAAGATTTTGGTGGGGAGTCGTTAGCCTACTGGTTGACCCAGCGATCGCTTTCCCTCACAGAAGTGCTGACCCTAGGGATTCAGATCGCAGGCAGTTTGGGGCAGGTGCACCAACAGCAGGTGATTCACAAAGATATCAACCCGGCCAATATTGTCTGGAACCCTACCACCGGGCAGTTGAAGCTGATTGACTTTGGCATCGCCAGCCGGATTTCACGCGAGACCCCAACGCTGCGCAACCCCCAGGTTTTAGAAGGCACTCTTGCCTATATGTCCCCTGAGCAGACGGGGCGGATGAATCGTCTACTCGACTATCGCACCGACTTTTACTCCCTCGGCGCGACGCTGTATGAGCTGCTGACCCGACAACTGCCGTTCACGGCCAATGATGCCCTAGAGCTGGTGCATTACCATTTGGCCAAAATTCCAATTTCACCGAGCGATCGCCACTCAGCGATTCCCCAGCCCGTTTCGGCCATTGTCATGAAGCTGTTGGCTAAAACCGCAGAAGACCGCTACCAAAGCGCGCGCGGCATTCAGAGCGATCTCGAAACCTGCCTGAGGCAGCTTAATCATCAGCAAGAAATTACTGCTTTTCCGCTGGCCCAAAACGACAGTTCTGATACCTTCCATATTCCCCAAAAGCTCTACGGCCGCGATCGCGAAGTCGATGCACTATTGGCCGCATTTGAGCGCGTCAGCCAGGGGGAACGTCAGGGTGAAAGCCAGGGTCAAGGTCAGGCGATCGCCTCCCCAGGACATTCGCTAGCAGGGGCATCTACCGCTGCATCCCCTGCTCAGAGCCATTCCTGCCATAGCGAACTGATGCTGATTTCTGGCTACTCTGGCATTGGCAAAACATCCTTGGTGCAGGAAATTTATAAATCCATCACCCAACGGCGGGGATATTTTATTACGGGGAAGTTTGATCAATATCAGCGCGATATTCCCTACTCAGCTTTTGTAAGCGCTTTTTCTGGCTGGGTGGAGCAGCTGTTAACCGAGCCGCAAGATCAGCTCAATCAGTGGCGCGATCGCCTTCTAGCCGCCTTAGCCCCCAATGCCCAAGTGATGATAGATGTGCTGCCTGAGCTAATGCTGGTTTTAGGGCCACAGCCCGCCGTCGCCGAATTGCCGCCCGCCGAGACGCGCAATCGGTTTAATCATGTCTTTCAACAGTTTGTCCAGGTTTTAGCCCAACCCAACCATCCCCTCGCGATTTTTTTAGACGACTTGCAGTGGGTGGATACGGCCTCTCTGCAACTGATTCAGGTGCTGATGTCTAGCGATGTCCCCTTTTTATTTTTAATCGGGGCCTATCGCGATAATGAAGTCGGCGCTACCCATCCGCTGATGCAGGCGATCGCCGAGTTTCAAAAGGCAGGCATTCGCCTCCAGGCGATCGCCCTGGCCCCGCTACAAACCGCCGATATTCAGCAGCTATTGGCCGACACCTTCAACCGTCCGGTGGCCGAAGTCGCTCCCCTAGCCGACTTAGTGCTAACCAAAACCGATGGCAATCCCTTTTTTGTTAATGAATTTTTGCGCGCGCTCTATGTAGAACAACTGCTGACCTTTGACTATGACCACAGCCAGTGGCAATGGTCGGTAGCCACCATCCAACAGCACAACATCAGCGATAACGTAGTAGAACTGCTGGTGATTAAAATTCAGCGGTTAAACCCGGCAACCCAGGCGGGTTTGCGCCGCGCCGCCTGCATTGGCAACCGATTTGACCTGCAAACCTTGACGGTTGTCCTGCATGGGGCGGGGGTGCTGCCGCAGCCTGAACCAATGGAGGCGATCGCCCTACTGCAAGAAGCCATCAATCTGGGCTTGATTATTCCGCTCAACGATAGCTACAAACGGATTGAGCTTGGCATTGCCCAGCCTGACGACGCTTGGCGGATGGAATATAAGTTTGCCCACGACCGCATTCAACAGGCGGCCTATTCCCTCAACTCAGACGCTGAGCGCCTCTTGGTGCATTATCAGATTGGGCAGCACTTGCTGCAAACAGCCCCCCCAAGCCAGGGGAATCTGAAGCTATTTGACATTGTCAATCATCTCAATATCAGCCAAACGCTGCTCGAAACCCGCTCCCAGCACGATGAACTGGCGCGCTTAAATCAGCTCGCTGGCGAAAAGGCCAAAGCGTCTACCGCCTACAGTGCTGCATTTCAGTATTTTCACACCGGGCTCAATTTGCTAGCGGCCGATAGCTGGCAGAGCGATTACGCCATGACCCTATCGCTTTATCAAGAGGCAACAGAAACGGCGTACCTCTGCGGACATATGGCAGTGATGGAAGATTTAGCGGCGATCGCCCTGCCTCAGACCCACACCACCCTCGACCAAGTCAAGTTTTACGAAGTCAAGATTCAGGCCCATCTGTCCCAAGGACAGCAGGTAGAAGGGCTGCAAATGGCCTTGCAGCTACTGGCTTCTCTGGCGGTGACATTCCCCGAAAACCCCACCCCAAAAGAGATTGAGCAGGCCATGAGCGAGACACAGCTGCTGTGGCAAGGCCAATCGATCGCGGCGCTGATCGACCTCCCCCCCATGCAAGACCCCAATAAACTGGCGGCCATGCGGCTGTTG
>DATNOW010000021.1:0-2221 GCA_036703515.1 Chroococcidiopsis sp. | reverse complement strand
AAATAATCGGCGGCAAAGCCCGTGCCGAGACGGCCAAAGCCCGTAATCACCTCATCAAAAATCAGCAAAATGCCATATTTGTCGCAAATCTGGCGCAGGCGCTGGAGGTAGCCCTTGGGCGGCACTAGCACGCCGGTCGAGCCCGCGACCGGTTCGACAATCACCGCCGCAATGTTGGTGGCATCGTGCAGGGCAACAATGCGCTCTAGCTCATCAGCGAGGTGCGCGCCCCATTCAGGTTGCCCTTTGCTGAAGGCATTTTGGGCCAGGTTGTGGGTGTGGGGCAGGTGATCGACCCCGTTGAGCAAGCTGCCAAAAAATTTGCGGTTGGGGCCAATGCCGCCCACCGAAATGCCGCCAAAGCCAACGCCGTGATAGCCCCGCTCACGCCCAATCAAGCGCTGACGCGTGCCTTGCCCACAAACCCGGTGGTAGGCGATCGCAATTTTGAGGGCGCTATCGACCGCTTCTGAACCGGAGTTGGCAAAAAATACGTGGTCGAGGCCCGTCGGCAGCATTTTCACAATCCGGTCGGCCAACTGGAATGGGCCCGGATGCCCCATCTGGAAGGTGGGCGCAAAGTCGAGGTTCAAGACCTGCTGTTGCACCGCATCGGCGATCGCCTGCCGCCCGTGCCCCGCATTAACGCACCACAGCCCTGCCGTGCCGTCGAGCACCTGCCGCCCATCTTCGGTGGTGTAGTGCATGTCTTTAGCCGACACGAAGATGCGAGGATTGGCCTTAAACTGACGATTGGCCGTAAACGGCATCCAAAAGGCTTCGAGTTCGGCCCGGAGTGCTGGCGACACAGCCGCCGACGTAAGTTCTTGAACCATATATTTTTACCAAAGCTAGCGGTGACAAAAACGGCGAAGATTCGAGAGTGAAAATAAAATACTGCGACGAAGGAGCATGGATTCAACAAAACCGCAGACTGTACGGGCGGGTTTAGCCGATGAATTGGCTCTGGACGAAGAGAGCCGAGCAAAACCCGCCCCTACCCCACGGGTCAACTTGTTCTATGTCCATTCCTAAGGCTGCAATTAGGGGCTGAAACCCTTAATATTCAACCATTTTATAACTCGCCCCATCGCTTCATGTGCTACCGATGACGCGTGTTGACAAATATTTGTACGGCTAGATTGGTAGGGCTAGACTGGTGTGGCTATTAGGCAGGGTCTAAATCCGAATTGCCAGCCACGACACCACAACTCCTAGGATGCATCCGGCAAACACTTGGATCGGCGTATGGCCCAGCAGTTCTTTGAGGCGGGCTTCGTTGAACTTGCTATCTTCTTGAAACAGTTCATCGAGCAGTTTGTTTAAGATTCGGGCTTGCTTACCTGCGGCTTGGCGCACCCCGGCCGCATCGTACATGACGATAATGGCAAAAATCGTGGCGATCGCAAATTCATTGCTGGCCCAGCCTGACGTCTGCCCTACCCCGGTCGCCAACGCCGTCACCAGGGCCGAATGGGAACTGGGCATTCCCCCCGTGGTCACGAGGGTGCGGACGCTAACCTTGCGATGCCGGATCAGTTCAATCACCAGTTTTAGCGCTTGGGCCAGGACGCAAGCAATCAAAGCGACCCAGAGCACCTGGTTTTCCAAAATTTGGCTAATGTCCTGCATAATTCCTACATCGTCTCAGAAACGCTGTGTTTCTTGGGAAATGGCAGCGTTGGGAATGCGCCCACTCCCCATCGCCAACGGGTTCTCGCCAAAGGTTTGCCACTAACGGTTTGTCACTAACGGTTTGTCACTAACGGTTTAGCATCCTGACCCACTCACCCGATCCCCGCTAGTGGGTGCGGGCCGTGATAAAGTCGGCGATCGCCCGGAGCGGTTCAGCCTTCTCCCCAAAGGGTTCAAGCTGGGCCTTGGCCGATGCCACTAGCTGATCGGCTTGGCGCTTCGACTCTTCGATGCCCCAAAGGCTAGGATAGGTGACCTTCTGCGCCTGAATATCTTTGCCCACCGACTTGCCCAGCTCTTCGGGTGTGGAGACGATATCGAGCACATCGTCCACAATTTGAAAGGCCAGCCCAATCTCTTGGGAGTAGGTCGAAAGCCTGCGCAGGTGATCGTCCGAGGCACCGGCCAGCAGTGCCCCAGACACCACCGAGGCCTCTAGCAATGCGGCCGTCTTGTGACGATGGATAAAGTTGAGCGTCTCTAGGGTGACATCGGGCTTGCCTTCTGATTCCAGATCAACCACCTG
>DATNOW010000020.1:0-2021 GCA_036703515.1 Chroococcidiopsis sp. | reverse complement strand
AACAATCTGCCGGGCCCGGTCTGCCCCCACCTGCATCGACTGCAACAGCTTGGGCAAATCATCTTTGAGAAAGTCAAACTCGATCGCGGTCTCTTTGGCCTGCACCGCAGCCGGCACTGGCGTCAACTCAGCCTTGTAGATGTCAAGCAGCTCAAACAAGTCGTCAATATACTGGCTGGCATGGGTCAAGTTGCCATAGATAAAATTGACGGGATTGTTAATTTCATGGGCCACCCCCGCCACCATTTGCCCCAAACTCGACATTTTCTCGGTTTGCACCAGCTGCTGAGCCACCGTGGCGCGCTGTTCTTCTAGCAGTTCACCGACGCGCTGAATTAGCTGATTGAGAGAATTGGCCAGTGCCCCCACCTCATCATCCGTGGTCACAGGAGCCCGCAGCTCAAAGTTTGAGTCTTGCGTCGCCTGGCGGGCCACCTTCGTCACCCCATCCAACGGACGGGTAATCAGGCGACTAATCAACACCGCCAAAATCGCTGCGATCGCCGCCGACAGCGCCATACTCAGCACAATAATTTTCAGCCGCAGATCATCCGCCGTAAACTGCGCCTGCGACACCTCCGCGTTTTCGTCATCCGACAGCGACTCCAGCCCAATCATGGCATTGGAAAGCTGATCGATTTGCAGCGCAATCGGGCTATTGGTAAAGTCCAGCAGTTCTTGCTGAGCCGCGCGCACCGCATCCGCCGAGGGCGATCGCCCCAGATTAAGCCGAGACACCCGCTGATCAAGCTGCTTAAAATACTCCTCTAGCAAGGCCTGATTACGCTCCATAAAGCCCAGCGTCCGCTGATCATTGCCATTACTATTGGGGGCTGCCTGCGCTAAAAACAGCTCCAGTTCTAGCCAGTACGATCGCACCGCCGCCGCATCCATTCGCAGCCGCGCATACTGCTGGCGAAACTGCTCTGGGTCACCCACCAGCGGAATCAACTGCTGCTGCCGATTTCTAGCCCGCAGCAGACTGGTTTGCAAGCGATGTAAGATCTTAATTTCGGCCTGGACATGGGCTTCTTTTGCCTGGGCTCGACGCTGATAGCGATCGCCCAACGCCACCCCGGTCGCCGTACCCGCGATCGCCACACCCAGAGCAATGGCATAGCCCAAACTGATTTTGCGACTGACCCGCAGACTCTTCAGCCAACGCTTTAGCCGCGTCAATGGAACACCAAATGCCTGATCGGGCAAGGCTGTATCAGAATTAGAACCATAAGAAGACGATCGATCCGTTTGCATCGGTCTGAAGGGAAGCGTTGTTGTAATACCCTGAACTCTCGCACCCCTGAACCCCATACCAAGTGCCCATGCACCCACTTTGCCTAGTGTGCCTCTTATTTCTTCAGGCAGTCAAGGTTGAACCCCGATAGATCTGCCGGCCCAAGCCCAGACCTCAACTATATAGATATCTGCTAAGAAAAGTGTGGACTAGACTTCTCAGCAGCAGTTACAAAGGTTATGATGGAAAATGCCGTTTTAATCACTGAGGCTAATTAAAGGTTCATGGCAAAAAAGAGCATGATCGAGCGGGAGAAAAAACGCGAACAGCTGATTGAAAAATATTCAGCTAAGCGCGCCGAACTGAAGGAGCAGTTTGCAGCGGCTACCTCCCAGCAAGAAAAACTAGAACTCCACCGCCAAATTCAGCAGTTGCCCCGCAACAGTGCTCCGACTCGCCACCGCAACCGCTGCTGGCTCACCGGACGTTCACGCGGCTACTATCGCGATTTTGGTTTGTCTCGTCACGTCATCCGTGAAATGGCCCACCAAGGTCTACTGCCGGGCGTCGTCAAGTCTAGCTGGTAATCGCAGAAAACCGCGTTGATCAGCCCAAGCTTGTTGAAGGCTTGAATTATCCGTGTATCGGTCGAAAGCATATTTACGCGGCTAATTTAGCACCTTAGATCAATGCGTTAGATCAATGCCCGATCCAGTACATCCCTGGGCTTGTGGACACCTGACATGTTGAATGACGATCTTTAAAATGGAGGGGCATGCCGATCGCG
>DATNOW010000019.1:0-3799 GCA_036703515.1 Chroococcidiopsis sp. | reverse complement strand
GCGCTCCTACGAGCTTGACCACCTGATCGAAGAAACCCGCAGCCACAACAAGCCGCGCCAGCGCGACTGGACGCTCTATCCCGTCAGCGCCGATCCGTCTCGGCTGTCCCAGCGTCAACCCTATGCGCAGCGGGGCAGCGGTTTGCCCCTGTCTCACGGCCACGTCGGCATCTTTTTAGAAAACCGCCAAGAGGCGATCGCCTTGATGCAGCAGCGCGATCGCTGGGCCTCAGATGTCGCCCACGAGCTGAAAACACCCCTTACCTCCATTCGCCTGGTTGCCGAAACCCTGTAGGGGCGCGTGGAACCACCGCTACAAACCTGGCTCGATCGGTTGATCAACGAAACCGTTCGCCTCAGCAACTTGGTGCAAGATTTGCTCGACCTCAGCCAGATGGATCGCGGCACCTCCCTGTCGTTGCACTACCAAAACACCGACTTGGTCGCGCTGATCGAATCGGCCTGGCTCAGCCTCGAACCCCTATCACGCAAAAAACAGCTACAGTTTAGCTACCTCGGCCCCGATAGCTTAATCATTCAAGCCGACGAGTCGCGGCTCTATCGCGTGCTGATCAACCTGCTCGATAACAGCATCAAATACAGCGCGGCTCAGCAAAAAATTATTGTCAGGCTCAACCCCGATCCGGCCAATCCCAAACAGGTTTGTTTGGATGTGATCGACTTTGGCCCTGGCTTTCCAGAAGAAGCGCTGCCCCACGTGTTTGAGCGTTTTTATCGGGTTGACCCATCCCGCACCCGCCAACCGGCCAACGAACCCATGGCGATCGCGATCGCCCCACCAGCCACACCGGCAGATAGCGTTGGTCTCGCACCCAAAAGCAGTCAGCAGCTAAATCAGGCCAATAACCCATCCCTAGCCCAATCCTTGGCAGATTCCATGGCGCAGTCGGCAGTCCAGTCGGCAGCCCAGTCGGCAACCCAGTTGGCTACGACATCCAGCAGTGGTTCCCTCCAGCGCAACAGCAGCGGTCTAGGGTTATCTATCGTCAAGCAAATCGTTGAAATTCATGGCGGTTCGGTGAGTGCCGCCAACCATCCCGAATCTGGGGGTGCATGGCTAACGGTAACGCTGCCGCTCAAATCGGCCTATGCCTCCCCAAAACCATAGGTCGCTTTAAAATTTTTAAAATTACAGGCTGCTTTAAAATTACAAACTGCCTCAAAAACATACCTACTCACCGTTGCTATGAGCGAACGAGTCCAAAAAATTATTGCTCAATGGGGGATTGCATCACGGCGACAGGCCGAACAGATGATTTTAGCCGGGCGCGTTCGGCTCAACGGCTCTCCCGCCGAGTTAGGACAAAAGGCAGACCCCAGAAGCGATCGCATCGAAATCGATGGCGTGCAGATTAGGCCTAGCGATCGCCCCAAGCCAATTTATCTGCTGCTCAACAAGCCGCGTGGCGTTGTTTCTACCTGTAGCGATCCCCAAAACCGCAAAACCGTCCTGGATCTGCTGCCCGCCGAGCTTCGCAACGACTCGGGGCTGCACACCGTCGGGCGTTTAGACGTCGCTTCCACCGGGGCCTTGCTGCTCACCAACGATGGCGATGTCACCTTCAGCCTCACCCATCCCTCCCACTCCATCACCAAGGTTTATCACGTTTGGGTACAGGGCAACCCCAGCCCACGCACCCTCCAACAGTGGCGAAATGGAGTATTGTTAGACGGCCGATTAACTCGCCCGGCCGAGGTGCGCGTCTTGGCCACACGCCCCCCCAACCAAACCTTGTTAGAGATTATTTTGCAAGAAGGGCGAAATCGACAGATTCGACGTCTTGCCGAACAATTCGGTCATCCTGTAGTGTGTCTACATCGTGTGTCGATTGGACCGATTCAGCTAGAGCAACTTCCCCTAGGGCATTACCGCTGGCTCAACCAACGCGAAATTAACTTTTTGCAGCAGCAGGCCAAACAGCCAGGGCAATCTAGAGCGCGCCCTTACCCCAAACAGGGGTGAGCGGCTAAACCATCGCTCGCAAACCAACGCGTTGCGCATCACCAAATCGTCAACCAATCTCTCAACAATAAATCTCCCAACAATGCAGTAGCGCAGTAGGTACACTGAATAGATGGTAGGATTGCAGGGTATGAGTAGAGAAACCGTAGAGCCAAATCAGGATCAAGCCGCCAAGCTAGCGGAGTTGGGCGACCAGCTTCGGCAGGCGCGTGAACAGAGCAATCTGACTATTGAGCAGGTCTCTAAAACCACGATGATCCAAACTCGGCTGTTGAAGGCGATCGAGTCTGGCAAACTTGCCCAGTTGCCAGAGCCTATCTACATCCGCGGGTTTCTCAAACGCTATGCCGACGTCTTAGGGCTCGACGGCACCAAACTATCTAACACCTTTCCCACCGATGTGGGCATTCGGGGTGTGCAGCCGTCATGGAAAGATACACCAGCGGCCCAGCTCCGTCCCATCCACCTCTATGTGGCCTACATTTTAGTCATCATTGCGGCGGTTAGCGGTTTAGCCTATTTGCTCAACCCCGCTGCGCCTTGGGGTAACCGCACCACCGTCTCCAATAGCCCATCGCCCCAGGCTAGTGCGCCTTCTGCCTCCGCTGTACCGTCTGCCACGTCGTCTACCTCGGCCGCAGCATCCCCGTCACCCACAGCCTTGGCTCCCGATAAGCCGGTGCGGGTTGATGTTTCGTTGACCTCTCAGTCGTGGCTGCGCGTTGAAATCGACGGCAAGACCGATTTTGAAGGCATTTTGCCCGAGGGCACCCAGCGCACGTGGACAGCGGAAAACCAAGTCACCGTTCGAGCTGGTAATGCAGGAGCCGTGATGGTGGCCTACAACAACGGTACGCCAACCCGTCTAGGCGACCCAGGTTCGGTCAAAGAAGTAACCTTTTCTGCCGAGCAGCAGGCTGCCAGCTTGGCTGAATCGCCCAGCCCGGCCGTTTTTGCCAGCCCTAGCCCGGTCAGCTCGTCTAGCCCTAGCCCAAACTAGTATTACCCCGATCATTAGCATCGCGATCGCATTTTTATAAGATGCGCAAGAATCTTGGCGCTCTAAGGTTCTTGCGCATCGTTTTTGGCGCTTGGATTTAGGAAATCGGCGATCGCCCATAGAGATAGGTGAGTGCCCGCAGGCGATCGCCTAGATCCGACGACAGGGCCTCGTCGCGATAGCGCCACTGCCAGTTGCCCGTCGGCGTGCCGGGGTAGTTCATCCGCGCATTGTTGCCAAGACCCAACACGTCTTGCAGCGGGATAATCGCCTGATTGGCCACCGAGCTTAGCGCCAGTCGAATCATCGCCCAATGGATACCCTCGGGGCTAAGGCAGCCCATGTAGTAGAGCACGCGGCCCCGCTCCCATTCATTGAGTTGCTCAAACCAGCCCACCGTTGTGTCATTGTCGTGGGTGCCGGTATAGACAACAAAATTACGCCCGTAGTTAAACGGCAAAAATGGATTGCCCGCATCGGAGCCGAAGGCAAAATGCAGCACCTTCATCCCTGGAAATTCATACTTATCCCGCAGAGCCTCCACATCGGGGGTAATCACCCCCAAGTCTTCGGCCAAGATCGGCAGCGTGCCCAGTTCCCGCCGCAGCGTTTCAAAGAAGGCATTGCCAGGAGCCTCCATCCATTCGCCATTGATCGCCGTTTCTTCGCCTTGGGGTACAGCCCAGTAGCCACAAAAGCCGCGAAAATGGTCGATGCGAATTAGGTCAACATAGTCGAGGATGGCGCGGAAGCGGTGCAGCCACCAGTCAAATCCCGATTTTTCCATTTCCTCCCAGTCATAGATCGGGTTGCCC
>DATNOW010000018.1:0-3721 GCA_036703515.1 Chroococcidiopsis sp. | reverse complement strand
ATAAACTTTTAGACTTAGTAGGAGATTTAAGTTTATTGGGACAATTTCCCCAAGCTCACTACTTGGCCTATAAAGCCAGCCATGATCTCCATCTGCAACTGTCACAACGACTGACCCCGTTTTTACGCTCCGCTTGAGGCTACTCACCGTCCTGACTGTTCAAAACGCCCTATCAAATACTGACCCATGTCCACATTGACTGAAGTTCATACCCACACTGATTCGGTGCAGGCAGAGTCTGCCCCGGAGTCGATCAATGCTGCTCCTCACAAGACCGTGTTTTCCCTTGAGGACATTCAAAAGCTTTTACCCCATCGTTATCCCTTTGCCTTAGTTGACCGCATTATCGAATTTGTCCCCGGCAAAAGCGCCGTTGGGCTCAAAAACGTCACGTTTAATGAACCGCATTTTCAAGGACATTTTCCTGGACGTCCGATTATGCCCGGTGTGCTGATCGTTGAAGCGATGGCCCAGGTGGGCGGCATTGTTTTGACCCAGCTGCCCG
Source organism: Chroococcidiopsis sp. (assembly GCA_036703515.1). Classification (GTDB taxonomy): domain Bacteria; phylum Cyanobacteriota; class Cyanobacteriia; order Elainellales; family Elainellaceae; genus DATNOW01. The sequence continues at coordinate 3,216 of DATNOW010000018.1, read as the reverse complement.
ATGTCCCCGTTGGGCTGTTTATGTTTGCTGGCATTGACAAAGTCCGATTCCGCCGCCCGGTTGTGCCGGGAGACCAGCTTGTGATGACGGTCGAGTTGCTCACCGTCAAACGCCGCCGCTTTGGTAAGATGCAAGGGCGCGCGGAAGTTGATGGACAGCTCGTTGCCGAAGGCGAGCTGATGTTCTCGATCGTTGATTGATGCGCTGAGTAATGCGCTGATTAATTCGTTGATTGCTTGAGGCAATTGTTGGTCAGGAGGGCTTAACCTCAGCCATATTCTGCCAGTGCCTGTGTTTTTATCCATGACCTTTCACCCCTAACCGAGCCTTGACTGCGCTGATTCATCCCACTGCTGTAATCCATCCGGGCGCTGAACTGCATCCCACGGTGCAAGTCGGAGCCTATGCCGTTATCGGCAGTAAGGTCAAAGTCGGGCCAGGAACGGTGATCGCACCCCATGTTGTGATCGACGGCTGGGTTGAGATTGGCGCACGCAACCAAATCTATCCGGGGGCTGCCATTGGGCTAGCCCCACAGGATTTGAAGTATGACGGCTCGCTCACCTTGGTCAAAATTGGGGACGATAACGTTATCCGCGAATATGTCACCATTCATCGGGCGACCCACATGGGCGAAGCAACGCTGATTGGCAATGGCAATCTGATTATGGCCAGTGTCCATGTGGCCCACAACTGCATCGTCGAAGATCAGGTGATTTTGTCTAACGGTGTGGGTTTGTCAGGGCATGTCCACATTGAGTCGCGGGCCCGGCTGAGCGGCATCGTCGGCGTTCATCAGTTTGTTCGGATTGGGCAATATTCGATGGTTGGCGGTTTTACCAAGCTTGTCCGCGATGTGCCGCCCTATATGCTGGTGGATGGCAACCCGGCTCGGGTGCGATCGCTCAACCTGATTGGGCTGCGGCGGCACGGCTTGGGTGACTCGATCGATGCTTTAAAAAAAGCATTTCGCATTCTCTATCGGTCAGATTTGACCTTTAGCCAAGCGCTGCAAGAGCTAGAGCAATGGACGAGCGATAGCCATGTGCAGAATCTGCATCAGTTTCTGGTGGCCTCGCAGCAGGTGGGACGACGCGGTTCGGTCGCTCGCCCCCGTCGGATTAAGTCACTCAGTGACGCTGGCGATAGCGTCGACTAATTTGTCGCCATTTCGTGGCCATTTTGGCATTGGGTGATCATGACCAAGGCGCGCATTTTCATCAGTACCGGCGAGGTTTCCGGCGATCTACAAGGGTCGCTGCTGGTTACGGCGCTGTGGCGGCAGGCAGAGCAGATGGGGCTAGATCTCGAGATTTTGGCGATCGGGGGCGATCGCATGGCCCAGGCGGGGGCAACGATGCTGGGCAACACGAGCAGCATTGGCTCGATCGGCATTTTTGAATCCTTGCCCTACGTGCTGCCGATTGTGCGGATGCAGCGGCGGGCCAACCGCTATTTGGCCGATCACATGCCCGATGTGGTGGTGATGATCGACTACGGTAGCCCGAACCTGCGGCTGGGCACCTACATTCGCAAACATTTACCCCAGATGCCCACGGTCTACTACATTGCGCCCCAGGAGTGGGTCTGGTCGCTGAGTTCACGCGTTACCCAGCAGGTGGTCAAGGTGAGCGATCGCCTGCTGGCTGTGTTTGCAGAAGAGGCCCGCTACTACGCCCATTGGGGCGGCAACACCACCTATGTCGGGCATCCCCTGATCGATCGGATGCAGGCCGCCCCAAGCCGTGCCCAGGCTCGCGACGCGCTGGGAATTGCGCCCGATGACGTGGCGATCGCCCTTGTCCCCGCTTCCCGCCATCAAGAGCTGAAATATCTGGTGCCGGTGATGTTTCAAGCAGCGCGGCAGATTCAGGCTAAGCTGCCCCAGGCGCGGTTTTGGGTACCGCTGTCGCTGCCTGAGTTTCGACCGGCGCTGGAGGCGTCTATTCGTCAGTATGGGCTGCGGGCTACCCTGGTTAACCCGGCAGAGTCTCGTCAGGTTTTGGCGGCGGCCGATCTGGCGATCGCCAAATCGGGCACCGTTAATCTAGAGCTGACTTTGCAAAACGTGCCGCAGGTGGTGATGTATCGGGTCAACCCCGTGACCGCGTGGATTGCTGAACATATTTTGCGGTTCTCGATTCCCTTTATGTCGCCCACCAACCTAGCGGTGATGGAGCCGGTCGTGCCCGAGTTTTTGCAATATCACGCCACAGCCGACTCGATTAGCCAGGCCTCTCTAGAGCTATTGCTCAACCCCCAACGCCGCCAGCGGATGCTCGATGATTACCAGCGAGTGCGGCAGGCCTTGGGCGAACCGGGGGTATGCGATCGGGCGGCCCAAGAGATCCTCAAAATGCTGCCAGCGCGAGTATTGCAACCCGCCTAGGGAGACGGCAGCGATCGCACCACGCTGAGTCGAAAGGGAGCCGGGGCTAGCTGCTGGGCGTAGGTGCTTTGCAGGTAGGGGCGATAGGTCGCGTCCTGGGCGACGTAGGTTTTGAAAAAGGCTAGGCTGAGGGTGTTTTGGTAGGTCTGGGTGAGCGATCGCAGGGTGGCCCAATCTCTAGAGCCGTTGGTCAGGCGTTCGAGCACGTCGAAGGTGACGCGAGCGTGGGGCAAGCCGGTGGAGACGGCCAGATAGCGTTCGGGGGTAGTGAGTTGAGCAAAGGTCGGCAACTGCTCGACGACGAGGGGCGTCAAAATATCTTCATTGGCGGCCAGCCAGTAGACAGGGATATCCACCTGGCTAACATTGGGGCCAAACAGGCTTTTGGCAAAGGGGACGTAGAGAAACAGCGCTTTTACCCGCTCGTCGCGCAGTGACACCGACGGATCGGGCAGGGTGAGGGCGCGGCACTGATAGAGCAAGGAGATATTGATCACGGCCCGCTGGGTGCGGCAGTCGTGCTCTAGGTATTCAACGTTGATGGTGGCCCCGCCTAGGGAGAGGGCGGTGCTGCCGCCAAAGGAATAGCCAAGCACCCCCACTTGCTCTAGGTTGAGGCGATCGCCAAACTGGGACGGGTTGCGGCGCGCTAGGTCATCGAGCAGCGCGGTGATATCCCGGGGACGCTCGACAAATTCGCTAGGGGCAAAGTTTTCGGGATAGAGCCCGCTAAAAAAGCCGCGCAGATACTCGCGATCGCTGCCGGGGTGATCGGGGATGGCGATCGCCAGACCGTAGGAGGCCAGGTGGGCCGCCAGTTCTTCAAA
>DATNOW010000017.1:0-5465 GCA_036703515.1 Chroococcidiopsis sp. | reverse complement strand
TTCGGGGAAGAAGACAGCCCCAGCGGCCAAGTTGCGCTGCACCACCGGCTGGATGGCTAAGTTCAAAAAGTCGAGTACGCCTTGAATGGCGTGGGCAACGCTGAGTGACCACAGCTCGGCTTGCAGGGCCGATTGGAGCTGCGCGGGAGGCGTGGTCGCAATCGGGGCCGAGGCGATCCGTCCCTGCCACTGCGGTTCACTGTCTTGGGGATAGAGGCTAGCGATCGCCTGGATATCGTTGGCGGTAATATAGCCCCGGCTGACAAAGCGACGAATCAGCTCTTGCCCGCTGGAGTTTAGCGCCCGCTGGTAGAGCGCCTGCTGGGCCGACTGCCCATAGACCCACAAATCGCTGACCTGACCCGCCACCGAGGCGGCCCCTGAGCCACGGGGATAGCGAATGTAGTCAAACAAGACGCCATCGGGTTGCCGTCGGGCGATCGCCTCGACGAGATAATAAAAATCGCGCTTAGCCTGGGGGCTGTAGGGATCAACAAACACCTCATCAGAATTGCTGTTTTGCACATCGAGGGTGCTTTGCCCGTGCCCATTGCGGGCCAGCACAGGGGCGGCTTCAGGGCGCTGCCCGTAGGTATAGCCAAAGTTGAGCGTAAACATCCAGGCATAAACCCGCATGCCGCGCTCGTGCCCCTTGGCGATCGCCGCCGCCAGCAAATCGGTATTTTCATACCCCTGACTGCGGATGACTGAGACCCAAGGGGTGCGGTTTTCGGCCGCTGGCAGCAGCACCTGCCCGTTATAAAACGCCTCGACGTAGACCTCGTTGTAGCCCCGGGCCACCAGCCGATCGAGCAGGGCATCGAGGGCACCGGGCTGTACGTCACAGGGGTAAAGCCGAATCCAGATCGCCTGCTGTCGGGGCCAGGTTTGGTTGCGGCAGCGGTTTAAGGCATCGGCATGCTGGTGCACTAGGGCGCGATAGCTATTTTGAGCATTGCGATCGCCCTGGAGCCCAGCCGTAAGCAGCGCTTGCTTTTGGTTGATGGCCTCGGCTGACAGTTGGCAATAGCCAGCAGTTTGGGCTTGGGCGGCGGGGGCGGTTGCTAGCGGGCTGAGCAACCCCGTCGTCGCTACCAGGGCCGCGACTATCCCAGAGCCAAAGGGGAGCGATCGCAACAGAGACGAGCGAAATACATTCATGAACAATCTAACGACAGAATCACAGCATGGGAAATGCGGCAACCCGTGAGATGGCCAAACCCCTAAAGGGTTGGAACACCCGTTAGTTATAACACTCGATCATGAAGTCGTCGCCATTCCCTAGCGATTGACCACGATCGCGTAGTCGGTCTGCTGGGCTTCGGTCGATCCCTCGGCAATCCAGGCGAGCGTCGTGATCGTGATCGATGTCGTATCGGCACCCACCGGCAGCGTCGCCTGAAACGGTACGGTTTCCCTCGGCCCTAGGCGGCTAAAGGTCAGCATTACCGGCGTGGCAGGCGGAGCACTCGGCGTGGCACTCGGCGTGGCGGTGGCCGAGGGGGTGGGCTGAGGCTGGTCGGCCGCCCCTTCCACATAGCGAATCGAAACGCTGGCGATCGCCCGATCGGTCGCATTGGTCACGCAGCCCACCATGACGTTGCCCTGGCTAAATTGCAGATTGCTTAACTCCAAGGTGGGGGTCGCCAAACTGCGCGCCGGGCAAGCAATCTCGCCTTCCACGGTGAAGGTGGTCGAAGGCGTCGCTCCCACGCTGCTGACGGGGCTAGCGGCCTTCTGCTGAGCGATCTGCAAATTGCCTTGGTAGGTGGCAATTTTTTCCTGCGCTGTGGCGTAGTTGGGATCAGCGGCCGGCACCTGCTGCAACAGGGCGATCGCCTGCTGCCACTGACTCACCACCAAGTTCCAATCATCGATCGACTGGGCCGACTGGGCTAAGGTCGCTGCCTTAAACCCCTGGGCCAAGCCTGCCTGATAGGGCTCACCTTGGGGCGTCGGCGATGCCGCTTGGGGGGAAGGCGTCGGTGATCCCGTCGGTGCAGGCGTCTCGGCGGGCGGCATCGACGAGGTCGTATTGAGCGCCAGCCACAGCGTATAGCCAATGATGCCAAAGGATAGTACAGCAGTCAGCACTACCACTAGCCAGCCCAAAGGATTACCGTTTGCGGTACTGGATGCAGCACTAGATGCAGCCATCGGTGCCGCGCTGGGCGGCATGTCTGCCGCGTACTCTGACGGCACATCGGCGGCAGAGGCAGGCTCTGGCGTCACCGGAAACTCAACCACCGTCGGCGTTTCCAGCAGATCATCCTCATCGTCAACCAATTCTGGAAAATCGGTTTTGACGTACTCTTCCTCAAAGTCAAACTCGTCTTGGGTTGGCATCTCGGCCAAAATCGCTTCATCAGCCGGGTCAAACCCGTTGGCGGCCGCATTCGCCAACCCAGCGTCATAGCCGGGATCCGCTGGCTTCAGCGGCGGAATCGGTGGTGACATCGGACGGGTATCGGCCGCCAGCGGTGGGGGTGGGGGTGGCGGCGGTGGCACAGCGGGGCGCGGCGGTGGTGGCGGTGGGGTCACCGTAGGCGACCAATCCAGGGTTTGGTTCCAGGCGATCGCCTCTGCCCCCACCTGTTTACCCGACACATTAATGGCTTGAATGCCAGCAACGCCGAGAGACTTTAAGCCAGCTTCAACAAAATTCACCGATACCGACTGATTGGGAACCTGGGCCGATTCCAGCACTACCGCCAGGCGATCGCCCTGACGCTCTACGATAGCCGTCACTCCCTTGGGGTTGAGAGTGCGGTTCATCAGGGTGGCGATCGCCTGTGGATTCCCCTGTTTCGCCTGTTCCACCAGATTTGACTGTGTCATAACTCACTCATCCCGGAGAGGACTCAGTTCCAAAAAGTTGATCAATCGATCGCTTACATTTTTGCTCTACAATCTTTGCAACGGCTTAAGCGATCTGGTTGTTGCAATCCGTATTTTAATTACCCAACGCCTCCTCTAACGTATGAGTATCGGATATCTTGCCCTCGTCCTACACGCGCATCTCCCTTTTGTTAGACATCCGGAGAGCGACTACGTATTAGAGGAGGAATGGCTCTATGAGGCTATCACGGAAACTTACATCCCATTACTCCAGGTTTTTGAGGGGTTAAAGCGGGATGGAGTTGACTTTAAGCTGACCATGAGCATGACGCCCCCGCTGGTGTCGATGCTGCGCGATCCGCTCCTGCAAGAGCGTTATGATCACCACCTGGCTCAGCTCGAGGAATTAGCCGAGCTCGAAATTGAACACAACGCTCACAACGGACACCTCAAGTATCTTTCAGAATACTACGCCACAGAGTTTAACAAGGTGCGTGAGGTTTGGGAGCGCTATGACGGAGATTTAATCAAAGCATTCAAAGAATATTTTGATAGCAACAATCTCGAAATTATCACCTGCGGGGCCACCCACGGCTACCTGCCGTTAATGAAAATGTACCCGCAGGCCGTCTGGTCACAAATCCAGGTCGCCTGCGAGCATTATGAAGAAACCTTTGGGCGCGCCCCCAAGGGCATTTGGTTACCCGAATGCGCCTACTACGAAGGGCTAGAGCGGATGCTGGCCGATGCCGGGCTGCGCTACTTTTTGACCGACGGGCACGGCATTCTCTACGCCCGCCCCCGCCCCCGCTTTGGCACCTACGCCCCGATTTTCACCGAAACCGGCGTGGCGGCCTTTGGGCGCGACCACGAATCGTCGCAGCAGGTATGGTCATCGGAAGTCGGCTATCCTGGCGACCCGGTCTATCGCGAGTTTTATCGCGATTTGGGCTGGGATGCAGAATACGACTACATCAAGCCCTACATCATGCCCAACGGTCAGCGCAAAAATACGGGCATCAAGTACCACAAAATTACCGGCAAAGGTCTGGGGCTCAGCGACAAATCGCTGTATGACCCCTACTGGGCCCGCGAAAAAGCGGCCGACCACGCCAGCAACTTTATGTATAACCGCGAGCGTCAGGTCGAGCACCTGCACGGCATCATGCAGCGCCCGCCGATTATTGTTTCCCCTTACGACGCCGAGCTATTTGGGCATTGGTGGTATGAGGGGCCGTGGTTTATCGATTACCTCTGCCGCAAGTCGTGGTACGACCAGCAGACCTACGACATGACCCACCTGGCCGACTACCTGCGGGCCCATCCCAGTCAGCAGGTCTGCCGCCCATCGCAGTCGAGCTGGGGCTACCGGGGCTTCCACGAATATTGGCTCAACGAAACCAACTCGTGGATTTATCCTCACCTGCACAAGGCTGCCGAGCGGATGATCGAGCTGGCCCGACGCGAACCGGCCGATGAACTCGAATGGCGATCGCTCAACCAAGCTGCCCGCGAGCTGTTGTTAGCTCAATCGTCTGACTGGGCCTTCATCATGCGCACCGGCACGATGGTGCCCTACGCAGTCCGCCGGACGCGATCGCACCTGATGCGGTTTAACAAACTGCGCGACGATATCCTCGAAGGCAAACTCGACTCGGGCTGGCTTGAAAAAGTGGAAGCGATCGATAATATCTTCCCCAACATCAACTACCGCGTTTATCGGCCGCTGTAACTACTGCCGATAATACGTACAGAACATATAGAGAGGAGCGATCGCCCATGGGCGATCGCTCCTCTTTGGTTTAATGCAAACTCCATTCCACACTGCAATCGTTGCTCTAACGCCTGACATGCAAATGACAATCAAGAAACACGTTAGTGAAATCTGTGCGTTGGTGCAATCTGTGCAAAGTGCGTTGGTGAAACCTGTGCAAAGCACAATCGCTCCACTGCGCCAGCTTACAGCCTGCCGTGTAAACCTGTATCAAGACAGACTTGCGAAAAGCCCCATTCTCCAGTACGGTTGTTTCTCAATACCAAAAAATCCAAAGCGTCACCTGGAAGCTGCTGGTAACAGCTCCAGGCGACTAACCCTCACAACTGCTCTGAACAGTGTGGCGGCTAGGGGCAGTTTATCACTCCACTAGCCACCCCAACTTTGCCATGGCTAAAAACCAGCACTGGCAAATAGCAGACGGGGTGGCTTTGATTTTGGGTGTCGCTACTAAACCCATCAACCACACAGTGGAGTGAAACACTGCTCAATATGCAAAATCAAAATACTTCCCCAGTGCAGATCAACCCCGATCCGCGCATCCTTACCGTGCTCGTGATCGGCACCGAAGACAACGTCCGCGCCCACATCCTGCGCCAACATACCCTCGGCGTTGCAGAGGTCGGCGCATGGAGCAAACCCATCCCCGCCCCCAACTGCCCCGATAAGGTGCTCTGCGTCCTCAACCGGATTATGGTGTAGTTGCATAACTGGCAACCCGATCGATCCCTTGGTGACATCGGGTTGCAATTCTTACAAATGTATGATTTTGCCGCATCAGCTTCCATCAGTTTTGCTCATCTGAAGCTTTGCCGAAGCTGTCTGCTCAATTTCCAGAATCAGGGACACTATG
>DATNOW010000016.1:0-2022 GCA_036703515.1 Chroococcidiopsis sp. | reverse complement strand
CTGGCAACAGAAGCGGGAGATCGCTTTGGTGACGAATGGGTTAAAGATGTTTTGAATAGCGTCTCTGAGTCTGACTTTGGATAAAACGAACATGGAGAATGGTGGGTCGAGCTAATCGATCGCCGTCCGGGAGACTTGGAGGATCATCCGCACCTGGTCTACTGCAACCGCAGCAGCGAGCCTGATTCAGTAACACGACGCGACTACCGCCCTCTGTAGCCCATCAAAGGCACATCCCACCATTGCCGCTCAACCGAGCGGCTTTTTCACGCCTACCCAATGCGAGTCACCACTGGGGTAAAGCGCCGGGGCGGGGGCGGGGGCTGTCTAAAGCCCAATACGATCGCGTCTCCCACGTTGGGCGATCGGTGCAATCGCTTGCGGGTTTTGGCTTTGTCCTCAATTCGGGTTTTGCCCTGGGAGGTCATCTCCCAATAGACTCCGGCTAAATCCTCCATTGCCGCCTCTTCAAACTCACCCAAGGGGGCGATCGCCACCTCATTTGTCCGAAAAGCCTCTCTAAGTAGCCAGTAATCCTCAGCCTTGGCGTTGATAAACTGTGCAGGGTCTTTGGCCGCTTCACCCCAATGCACACCCACCGAGGGATAGCCCTGCTCTTTGAGGATTGCCTGTGCTCCAGCGCCGCAGCCGCCACGGTCAACGCTAACCGAGCCGTTACTCTCTCTCAATGCCGCGATCGCCAGTGCTGCGGCCCGTGTTACGTCCTTTTGATCGCCCTTGGTCGGCACTGCCCGCGCTGCATACAGCACGCCGCCACGCCAGCGGGCGATCGCGTGATCATCGCCCCCGTCGCCAACGTCCAAGCCATAGCGCGATGCTTGAATGCTGGCTTGCTTGTCCCAATACTCCGGATCGGCGTCATAGCGCTGACGAGCTGCCAGAAACCAACGACGCGGCACAATCGATTGAGCTGCATCCTCTGGAAAGTAGCCCTCAACCCGCGATTGCCAGTAGGCAGAGCCCTCGCTGTATTTTGCTCTGACCTCTTCAACCCACTGGATTGAGACAGCGCCTGGGATTAGATCGCGTGGCAGATCTGCGGGCCATTCGCCCTGGGGTTTGATTTTGCCGTCGTCGCCAGTGATCTGGAGGGCGATCGCCTCTTTAAGTCGGTGAAACCCGTCCGCATCGCACTCATAAGCCCATGCCACGTTAGGGTGATTCCAAACAGGCACCCGAATATGGGACGATTTGCACGCTTTTTCAAACGCGCCGCCGGTCGCGATCGGGTTGCCGACCCGCAAAAATCGGTTATAGGCACCCGTAGCGCACGAGCTTGCGCCCTCGTCAATCTCGTTACTGATGCCGCACGCCTCATCCTCAATCACCAAAAGCCGCTCGTGGTGAACCCCCTGGAATGCGTTTGAATTATAGTCTGACGCGGTAAACCCAAAGGCGCGGGCTTCTTCGGTGATTCTTAGAAACGTCTGTCCGCGTTCGCCTGGGAGCTTCAGCTTGCCGTGAGTTTTGCGGATTTCACCCCACAGCAGCTCTTGAACTTGGCGCTTAGTTGGTGCGGTCGTAATGGCCAGGCCACCCACACTCAGCACCCACCACAGCACGAGGCAAGCCGACAGCATCGTTTTACCAATGCCATGGCTGGCCTGCACGTTGGTTTCGCGGTTGTCTCTAACCGAGATGGCGATCGCCCTTTGCTCTACCGTCAGCCGTTTTTTAAGCTCAGTTTCAATAAATCCAACAGGATCGCTCTGGTAGCGTGAATACCCAGACAATCCATCCCCAGCTAGCCCAAACGCTTCCTCAATCTCGTCAATCAGCAGTTTTAGGCTAGTTTTTCCCATTGGGTTTTGAGCGCGTTTACCAGTTCGGTGGGGCTCACGCCCATCTCAACGATTTGCTCTGCCAGATCCGCAACGCTCGGCGGATTAATCTTGCGGCGATATTCCATACACCGGATCATGGCACTGGCCACACCGCCTACGCCACGGGTATCGACCCCAACACTCTCACCCCGGTTATTCATCCCTTGCAGCACCAAAG
>DATNOW010000015.1:0-5256 GCA_036703515.1 Chroococcidiopsis sp. | reverse complement strand
GCCCCCTGCACGACGTTTTCACCCAAGCCATAGGCGGCGGTGATCAGGGCCGCATTTTTAAAGCCGGTTTCGGTATCAATCGAGAACATCACGCCGGAGGTGGCTAGGTCAGAGCGCACCATTTTTTGGACGCCGACCGATAGCGCTACTTCAAAGTGGTCAAAACCCTTGATCGTGCGGTAGGAGATTGCCCGATCGGTAAACAGCGAGGCAAAGCACTTGTGGCAGGCTTCAAGCACCCCGTTGACGCCATGGACGTTGAGATAGGTTTCTTGCTGACCGGCAAAGCTGGCGTCGGGCAAGTCTTCGGCGGTGGCGCTAGAGCGCACGGCGACGTCGGTATCGCGGCTATAGGCCTCGCACTGTTCGCGGTGGTCATCGCTAAAGCGATCGCAAAACTGGGGGTCATAGCCATAGCGATCGCACAAGCGCTGATAGGCCGTGGCGATCGCCGCCTGCAAATCTTTGGGAAACGGTGTATTCAAAATCAACGACCGCGCCTGTCTGCCCCGTTCGCGCAGGTTATTGACATCGTCTACATCGAGATCGGCCAAAAGCTGGCGCAATTGGGCTTCTAAACCCGCTTCTTTGACGAAATAGCGATAGGCATAGGCTGTAGTGGCAAACCCCGTGGGCACGTTGACGCCCTTTGAGGCCAACTGCTGAATCATCTCACCCAAGGAAGCGTTTTTTCCGCCGACCAAAGGAATATCTGTAATACCGACTTCTTCAAACCACAGCACAAATGCGTTTTCTTTCGTGGCTTGGAGGCTTGCGTTTTGGCCAACTGTTGAACTTACCATAGTTGGTTCCTCTATGTTCAGAACAGGCAGAGCCACAGGGCAGCTCTGGATGAAGCGCCGTGGTTGGTTGCTTGCCGTCCGCTTCACCTCCCTAGTTGTAGGCAAAAAAGTTGAGGAACTTGTGTGGATTCTGAGGGCGCTGTTAAGTAATGCTACGGGCAGCTTCGGAGTGTAACGATTCAGCCGCACGAAACGCCATGGGTGAATTGGGTAAATGCTGATGGGAGGCCGGTTCGCAGTCAGTAATGTCGGCCCGAGAAGACGCAACCCGTCGGGGCAGAATTAGGTAAAACGTAGAGCCAATGTGGGGTTCGCTCTCGACGGTGATTGTGCCATCCATCATTTTGACCAGCAGGTCAGTGATGGCCAGCCCCAGCCCCGTGCCGGGATATTTGCGGGTCGTGGTTTGATCGATCTGCTGGAAGGGTTCAAAAATTTTGTCGATATCGGCCGCGGCAATGCCAATGCCCGTATCGTGGACGGCGATCGCAATCTGGTCGGGGTAGGCATCGTTGAGCACTACCCGCACGCCGCCTTCCTCTGTGAATTTGATCGCATTGGAGAGCAGGTTGATCAAAATTTGCCGCAGGCGATTGGCATCGTTATAGATCTCAGGGTTGCTGACGTTGAGTTCGACCGCGAGCGAGAGATTTTTTTCCTGGGCGAGCGATCGCAACTCTTCGACAGTAAGGTTAACGATCTGCACAATATCAAGCGATTCGGGCTTGATTTCTAGCCGCCCGGCCTCGATTTTGGACACATCTAAGATGTCGCTAATTAAAGCCAGCAGGTTGCGCCCATTGCTCAAAATCCGATCGACCATATCTTTTTGAGCCAGCGTCAGCGGCTCTTTAGTCACCCGCAGCAGCATTTGCGAAAAGCCAATAATGGCATTGAGCGGCGTCCGCAGTTCGTGAGACATCGTCGCCAAAAACTGCGACTTAAGCCGGGAGGCCTCTTGCAGCTTCAGGTTTTGAAATTCAATTTGCTGCTGCTGCCGCTCTAGCTCTTGATTTTTGCGCCGCAGCAGTTCGTTGTTTTCGCGCAGCTGCTGGTTGGCCCGTTCCGCCTCCATCTCCGCCCGAAACAGACGCAGGGCATTGCGCAAAATCCGCGACAGCACCTCGGGCGACACCCGTGACTTGGCCAAATAGTCGGAGGCCCCGGCTTTCATCAGATCCACGGCAATTTGTTCGTCACCTTGTCCGGTCAACACCACCAGAGGCATCTTCATCCCCTGCTCCCGAATCGAATTGACCAAGGCCAGACCGTCGTTGTCGGGCAGCTGGTAGTCGAGCATGACGCAGTCAAACGGCCGCTCCTGCAAAATGGCGATCGCCTCTGAGTAGCTGCCCACCTCTAGCAATTCAGCATAAATCCCGGCTTTATTGAGCGCGCGCCGCACGGCCAAACGATCGACTTCGTCATCGTCGACCACCAAGATCGTCAGACGTTCTTCAGGTGGCTGCGGCTCTCCAAACGCCAGAGACAAAGAATTTACAAGAGGAGAAGTATCAAACGATTGATCAGCCAAAGTTGTCAGCCTATGAATATCAAGACAAACCGAGAAAATCTGAGCCTAATTTCGGTTCCTGACCCACAGGGCATCCCGTCAATCTAACGCGGAAGCACAATAGCAGCATCGCAGGGGCATCGCAGGGACACAGCAGGGGCATCGGAGGAACATGGCAGAAGCACCAGACATGCGCTTGTTTTCGCTTTCAAACAATAACCTGGATTTTTGATTCAATTCGCAATCCCTAGGGCATTTCGCACAGCGTCCAGTAGTGGTTGAGGGTCGTCATCACATCGGCAAAGTTAATAAAAGTCACCGGCTTCAGCAAGTAGCCCGCGACGTTGAGGTTGTAGGCCTCAACCCGGTCTTGATCTTGGTTAGATGTAGTCAGCACCACCACGGGGGTAGAGCGCAGCTTAGGATCGGTTCTTAACGCCTGTAAAAACTCGATGCCGCCCATTTTGGGCATGTTGAGATCAAGCAACACAAGGCGGCGATCGCTCGGCATTTTGGGCGTAATCGTGCTGTCGCCGCGCAGCATCGCTAGGGCATCTAGGCCATTGCTGGCCACGTATAGGGGATTGCTGATGTTATTGCGTTGAAATGCCCGTTTTACGTTCATCACATCAACTTCGTCATCTTCCACAAGGAGGATATTAACGAGGCGATCGCGCATTAAACCGAGGTTTTGCATAAGCGTTCACTGGCCCAAGACGAAAAGGCTAAACACGAACGGACTTTTGAGATTCACAATTCACTACCATCCTACGAGATACCCCCGATAGTTGTTCTCAGCCTTCGGTTAGAAGTTAGACCCGTTCGATACTGACGGAATTTACTTACGTACTTTTCAGGAGAACCCGATTCGGCCAGCCTGAGAATCTTGAATAGATCTACAAAAGTCTTATCTGACAAGGCTTTTAGGGATTGCAACACGGCAAAACTGGCTCAAAACAATAGGGCAAATCCAACTCTTTTCAGCAATTATTCACACTGCTTGCCACGCATATAAATATTGCACAAAGAAACCGCTGCATTCGTAAATCCGGGGCACCGTTTGTCAATCATAGAGAGAGCCGCAGGAACGCCAAGCGTGGCTGAGATTGTCACCTCAGCACCAAGCACCCCAACAGAAATGCTGCTGGCGTCTCCCATCTCTGGGGTCTCCCATCTCTGGGGTCTCCCATCTACATTCTTGCCGCGATTACCCTTTTGCCGCGATTACTCCCATTTGCCGCGATTACTCCCATTTGCAATTACCCCAGTTGCGATCGCCAACGAACCGTTCCCAGTATCGAGTTGCAAATATCGAGTTCCCAGTATCGAGTTCTAGCCAGCAAACGCCCCAAGAATTGTCCAAACTTCTCAATCTATGTGCCAAGGAGCCTTGTTGCGCGTCATGAAAACAACTTCTATTCTCTCCTCTGTGTTTGTAGCCACCGGACTGGTGATGACGACCTCTGCATTTTCAATGGCAAGCGCTGCGTCATTGAATTTCAACATCGAGCAGTTTACCGGAGACAACACCCGAGTCAACTTCTTCCTCGATGAGGTTGCGCCTAACACCGTCCGGTTTCAGGTGTCTGTACTAACCAGCGACGGCAATTTTAGCGGCGACTTGGTGGGGCTGTTTTTCAACGTCAACGACAGCTTCGCGGTTGCACCCAGCGGCTTTTCTGCCAACTTGCTCGATGTGACACCTAATGCGGGCACCGCCAACCAGTTGCCCAGCACATTCTTCCTCGATAAGTCTGGCTCTACCTCCGACAACATCACGGCCGTCGATAACAACGTCAACCTCAACGGGGGTGGCGTTTCCAGAAACTTTGACTTTGGCGTACAGATTGGTAAAGGAGGCGCAGCAGACCGGGGCGCGGCTGACTTTTTCACCAGCGCTACCTTCGATGTTTCCGCCACGGGCTTAAAGGTCGAACACTTCCTAGGACAAAGTTTTGGGGCGCGCTTGCAAAGCACCACAGGCCCCCAAGGCAGCAGCAAGCTTGATGGCACAGCGCCGGTTCCCGTAGCTCCACCGGCTCCCTCTCCTGCTCCTGCTCCTGCTCCAGTACCCGCTCCGGCTCCCTCTCCAGCTCCTGTACCAGCTCCCTCTCCAGCTCCGGTGCCAGCTCCCTCCCCGGCTCCGGTGCCAGCGCCCTCCCCGGCTCCTGTACCAGCGCCCTCTCCAGCTCCCGACCCCTCTCCGGCTCCGGTGCCTTCTCCTAGTCCTGCCGTACAGCCATCCCCATCCCCAGCACCGCCCGCACCGGAGCCCCCTGTCATCCCCATGGGTGATCCGGCCATCCCGCCCTTGGTGTTGCCCCCGATTGAAACTCCTGGAGCAATTCCGACCGTTCCCGAGCCCGAACCCACGCCTGAATCGTCGAAGCCCGTTAGCGTTCCAGAGCCTGGTTCAGTGGCAGGCCTAGTCCTTTTAGGTGGACTGTTGACGCTGATTCGCAATCGCAAATCCGTCAGCTAACGGGTGAGCGCGCTTGCGAGCGAATGGGGTGTGAACCCTAGGCTTTAGCAACATGGTACGTACGTAGCAATACGTGATAAACCCTACAAGACAGAGGGCGTGCGGCTTTGACCACACGCCCTCTGTCGTTTTAGCCGTTTAGTCGTTCAAGCCACCCAGACGAGCAAGCGATCCAACGCTAGGCCGCTGTTCCGCAACGCTAGGCCAGGAGGCGATCGCCCCCCCCTCTTCCGTAATCTTGACCAGTAGCGGCGTAGACATAGAGTTGATGCTAGATAGTTGATGCTAGATAACTGAAGCGACAAGGGCTGCCTCGATCTGGCCGCTTTAAACCAGCAACCTTAACCCAATCGATAAGCTGTCCTACAGACTAAAACAACGGCTGGACTCTGTTTGTTATGATGGGATGCTTGTGTCGGCCCTGTATGCTAGAACGGGTTTTCTCTGGTTCTACGACT
>DATNOW010000014.1:0-3615 GCA_036703515.1 Chroococcidiopsis sp. | reverse complement strand
AAACTGGCTGGGGCCAGTCAGCCCCACAAGCATTTGCAGTTGATTCCGCTGCCGCTGGCCGACGCCGGAGAACGCCTGCCTGTAGAACCGGCGATCGCCGCTACCCTAGACAACGCAACGGCCGATGGCATTGCGATCGCGTCCCAGTTTCCCTTTATCCATGGCATTGCCCACCTTGAGGCCACGCCGATGGCCGATCGGGCGATCGCCGCGGCCTATCTACGCGATCGCTACCAGTCTCTCTTGCAAACCGTCGGGTTACTAGAACCGGGACACAGCCTCACTGCACAACCCCAGACCGGGGCCTACAATCTGCTCGTCACCCGCCAATGGATGCTGCTCGTGCCGCGATCGCAGGAAAGCTTTGAGTCGATTTCGGTCAATTCCCTAGGGTTTGCAGGCAGCTTATTTGTCCGCAACGCCGACCAAATGGCCCTGCTCAAACGCTACGGCCCCATGACCTTGCTCAAGCAGGTATCGTATCCGCGCTGAGGGGTTTAGTCTAACCCAGTTTCTCAGTCGGTAGGCGACTCGGGCGCACTTGGATCACCTGCGTTTGGCCGCCTCGATTGATCTCGACCTCCAGGATTTCACCGATGGTGCTCGACTCCACCTTTGTTTGGACATCGGATGCCGTAGAAACGGTCTTGTCACCGACGCGGACGATGATATCCCCCCGGCGGATACCGGCTTCAGCCGCTGGGCTGCCGTCGATCACCTCGACTACCAAAATCCCTTTATCTACGTTAATCGTGATGCCAAACTCTTGATCTTGATTGAGCCGCTGCTGGATGACGGGCGACAGTTCTACCATTTGGATGCCGAGGTAGGGATGCTCTACCCGGCCTTGGGCAAACAGTTGCTCCACTACGCGGCGGGCGGTCTCGATGGGGATGGCAAAGCCTAAACCCTGGGCGTCGGCGCGGATGGCGGTGTTGATGCCGATCACTTCACCCCGATCGTTGAGCAGTGGCCCACCCGAGTTGCCTGGGTTAATGGCAGCATCAGTCTGGATAAACTGCACCCGACGGTCGGGGATGCCAACCTGCGAGCTAGACCGCCCCATAGCGCTGATGATGCCAGCGGTCACGGTGTTGTCTAAACCGAGGGGGTTGCCGATGGCGATCGCCCATTGCCCGGGGATCAAGTTGGCAGAACTGCCCAACGTAACCGTGGGTAAACCAGTGGCCTCAATTTTGATCGCGGCAATATCGGTAATCGGGTCGATGCCCACCACTTGCCCCTGAAACTCGCGCCCGTCTTTGAGGGTAATCGTGACCAAGTCAGCGCCATCGACCACATGGGCATTGGTGACGATATGCCCATCAGCCGTCAAGATAAAGCCTGAGCCCGTACCCTGTTCGACGCGGTCGGGCTGTTGATTGGGTTGGCGCTCCCCAAAAAAGCGGCGGATTGGATCGCGCAACGCGTCAGGCACCTGCTGACTGACAGTACGTGAGGCGTCAATGCGGACAACAGCGGGGCCCACTTTTTCGACGGCCATGGCAATAAAGTTGGGACTACCCTGACTGTCTACCGCCAGCGATGGCAGAGGCTGCGCGGCGGCCGGTGCCGTGGGGATCGGGAGCGTATTAGGGGCGGTCTCTGTGGTTGCCAGTCGGTTTTCAGATTTAGAATATAACCCGCTGGCCCAGCCAACCGTGGCCCCGGCTAGCAAACATAGGGTATAAAGGCTCGCCTGTCTGAGAGATAATCCCATCTGCTTTGTTCTCATGGTGCGATCACAGTAGCGAGTCCGTCCGGGCTCCCCAAGGTTGGAGTATCGGTGCGATCGCTAATTATATACGTCTCATTCTAATAGACGCGACTAGACTTGCCGGTAGATTTTAGCACTGGGGGTGGAGGGGAGAGTGGGTGAAGGGGCGGGAGGGAGGGAAGGAAGGAGGGTGGGTGGGTGTCGCTAACGACGCACTCTGCTAAAGTCGCCGCTGCAATCACGTCTCAAAATCACCCGATTGGGTTTACACGCGAACCGTCCTATCGTCGCTATTGTGGAAGATGATGGTAAAAAACAGGCGATCGCCCCCCCCTTGCCCACTCTCCCACTCCCCACCCTCCCACTACCCGCCCTCCCACTTCTCACCGTACCGTTCACCGCGCCTCCTTCGTATGACTCTACAACGCTGGCTCTGGGCTGGTTCATCACTATTAGCTGGGCTGATGGCTCTGCTCACTCCTGATATTGCAGCGATCGCGGCTATGACAACTCCACAGGCGATCGCCACCAAACAAACCAGCGAACTCTGTGCCGAACCCGCCCTATCGCGTCTGGTGCGCCACCGGGTTGCCGCTGGCGAAACCCTAACCAGCCTCGCCCAGCGCTATAACTTGATTCCAGCGACTCTGATGGGTATGAATCCGGTACTGAGAAGCGGCAATGCTCCCGTGGGCACCGAAATCTTGATTCCGCCCTACAACGGTATCCGGGTAGACGCACCCGCTAACACCACCTGGCGCAGCCTGGCCGAAGCCTACGGGGTGCGGGCCGATGTGCTGTTTGAGGTAAACGGCTGCCAAGAGGTGCCCCGCGTAGTGTTTGTACCCGGGGTCAACTGGTCACCCACCCAAGCTCCAGGGGCCGCTCCAGTCGCAACTTCAGGGGCCGCCAATGGCACCATCAGCGGCTATCCGCTGCCTGCCACGGTCACTGTCGCTACGGGCTATGGCTGGCAGCTTGACCCAGCGATCGATACTGTTGTCTTTCACAGCGGCGTTGACCTAGCGGCCCCCACGGGCACCCCCGTCCTGGCCGCAGCGAATGGTACCGTGGCCTTTGTCGGCACCCAGGCGGCCTATGGCAACCTGATTGTGATAAACCACGACAATGGTCTACAAACTCGCTATGCCCAGCTTGATACCACCACCGTTCGGGTCGGGCAAACGGTGAGGAGGGGCGATCGCATTGGCACGGTTGGCTCCACGGGTGACGCACTCCAGCCCCACCTCCACTTTGAAGTGCGCTCTAACTCTAACCTCGGCTGGGTCGCCCAAGATCCATCGACCTATATTCCCAGCCTCCGGTTTGGCAATTAAACCTTCCTTCTTTCCTTCCTTTCTTTCTTCTTTCCTTCCTAGTTTTTCCTTGGCTGCTTTTAGCTACTGCGACCGTGGGGGCTATCGAGGTCAAGCAGCGGCCCGACGGGCACAATGCGGGTTGGGTTTACCTTGGGATGGCTTTTGTAATAGTGCTGCTTGATGTGGTCAAGGTTGCAGGTTTCTTTGACCCCAGGCGTCTGGTATAGATCGCGCAGATAGCCCCAGAGGTTGGGATAGTCCCAGAGGTGGCGCAGGTTGCACTTAAAGTGGACGTAATAGACTGCATCAAACCGCAGCAGGGTTGTAAATAAGCAAATATCCGCTTCGGTAAGGCGATCGCCACAGAGATAGCGCTGCTGGCCCAGCACCCCTTCCCAATGGTCTAATGCCGCAAACAGGTCGCGCACGCCTTCTTCGTAGGCGGTTTGGGTGGTGGCAAAGCCTGCCCGATAGACGCCGTTGTTGATCGGTTGATAGATCGCATCGATGGTGGCATCTATAGCTGAGCGCAGGTCGAGGGGATAGAGTTCATAGGGAGTTGCGTTCGGCATAGCCGTC
>DATNOW010000013.1:0-3131 GCA_036703515.1 Chroococcidiopsis sp. | reverse complement strand
TTGGTCAGAAAGTCACCAATGTGGTTGCTGATGTTGGCGGTGGTGGTGGCCTTAAAGCCCGTGCGGATAAAGCGGGCGTAGAGCCCTTCCCAGCGATCGCGTGAGGCTTTTTCAGCGGCGTGGGCTTTGACCGAGTGAATGCCTGTAATCGTTTCCACCAAAAATGATTGGCTGTCGGCACTGCGGTTAAAGGTTTCGTTGAGCCAGTTGCGCAAGATCGGCGTGCTAACCAGGGTCAACAGGGCAAACAGGGGCAGCACGGCCAGCGCCACCCAGGTCAACTTGATGCTGTAGTAAAACATCACCGCCAGATAGATCACCGCAAAAATGCTGTCGAGGATCACCGTTAGGGCTGTGCTGGTGAGAAACTGGCGGATTTCTTCGAGTTCTTGGACGCGGGCGACGGTATCACCAACCCGCCGCGCTTCAAAATAAGACAGCGGCAGCCGCAGCAGGTGCCGAAACACCTGGGCTGACAGGGCTAGATCGAGTCGGTTGGTGGTGTGGGTGAAGATAAACATCCGCAGGATGCCCAGCACCGACTCAAACACCGCCACGCTGAGGATGGCGATGCCCATGACGTCGAGGGTCGAGATGCTCTCTTGCACCATCACCTTGTCGATCACGACCTGGGTGAAAATCGGCGCGCCCAAGCCCAGCAGTTGCAGCGTGAAGGAAGCTACCAATACTTCCCAGAGGAGCTGGCGATAGCGCCAGACGGCGGGCAAAAACCACTTCAGGTTAAACTCGTTTTGCTTTTGGATAGCCTCGGCTAGCCACAGTTGACCATCCCAGGCGTCCAGCACCACGGCTTTGGGGATGCTTTCGCAGGACTGGTTGCTGCTAAAGGGATCGGCAATAATCAGGCGATCGCCCCTGACCCCATAGACCACCACCCAACGCTCTGCATTCCAGTGCAGCAGGGCCGGCAGATTGAGGTGGCGCAGGTCGCTCCATTCGCCAATGACCAGGCGCTTGAGCTGAATGCCCAGCTTTTCGGCCGTGTCGGTGAGGTTTTTGGCCTGCTGCCCCCGCAGTTGGCGCTGCACCCACTCCAGTTGGGTGGGGGCTTCGAGATATTGGGCTAGCATCGTCAGGCTGGCGGCCGCCGAGTTGACCGACGCCACGTAGGGATAGCCTGCAATCGGCTGGGGATCAGAGGAAAATTCAGGCTGATAGCGCGATCGCAACCCTAGCCAAAAGGGCTTACTTTCTGGGGTCTCTAGCGACTCCCACAGCGCTCCATCCCAGGCCAGCAGCTGCACTTCCTTGCTTGCCCCCCGCGCTTTCCACAGCCCGGTCAGCGCCGGAAAGTGGCCAAACCAGTCGCCCGGCTTGAGCAACACCGGTTTGCCGTCGTCGGGCACCAGGCGAACATTGCCAGCAACGATCAAAAACTGGCGTTCTGATTCATCATTGCTCCAAATCACCTCGCCCAGCGTCACCTGTAGGGGCGCTGCCTGGTTTTTGACCTGCACCTGCTGGTCGGGGCTCAGCCAGCACAGCGGTGGGGCGTCCCAAGGGATGCTCGCGAGGATCTCAGGGTTCATGATTCACCGAGTTGTAAGCGGATAGGCAGGGTTTGCATTTTTTCGCCCAGCCATTGTTCAAACAATTCATCTTGGAGGCTTTGGCGAATCTGGCGATCGTCCATCGATGCAGCCACAAACTCCTCGATTCTAAACAATCCCCAGCGATCGTCTAACCCTAGCGGCCCAATCACCTCACCCGGCTGGGCCAAATCGACAGCGGCCCGCAGGGCATCGGGCATGGCCCCACGGCTGATCGCCCCCAGCATGCCGTTCATAATGCGATCGTCGGTGATGGAATATTCTCTGGCCAACTGCTCAAACCGTGCTCCGTCTTGAATCTGGCTTTTTAGCTCTTCGGCTAGCTCTTTGTCGGCGACAATAATGCGCGACATAATGACGCGATCAAGAAATACTTTGCGCTCAATAAAGTATTCGGGCAGCTTGGCTTCCGTCACGACTTCCCGCAGCTTTTGCAGCTTGAAGCCATTGGCCACCTGGGCATAAAACGCCTCAAAGGTGTTGCTCGAATTGGCTAACCACTGCTGGAACTGCTGGGCATCGGTCAGTTTTTGCTGGAGCCGAAAGTCAATGATAGCTTGCTCGACAACCGTGGGGGCGATCGCCAATTCTTGTTCGCGGGCGATCAGTTCGCGTTCAATCACAAACTGCCGCACGATTTCGCCGATAAATCCGTCTAGTTTGCGCCCTGCTTGCAAATAGCGGAATACCTGAGCGGCGGAAATCGGCTCTTCGTCGATGGTGAGGAGTGGTTCAGAAGTCATGCGTGTTTTACAGAATTAGCACAACCATTATGCCCAATGTGCCGCGGCGTGCGTGCAAAGTGGATGGGTGGGGGAGTGGGAGGGAGTGGTTCGGCTACGCTCACCAACCAAGGGAGAGTGGGAGTGGGTGGGGTTAGAGAAATATTAGACCAACATTAATGTACACATTCCATCGCCTATTGCCTTGACCGATTGCGCCATAATCGCATCGTTCATGGACGTTTCATCCGCGCCCTGACCCACTGCGGCACGCGGATGGGCAGATAGACCGCCAGCAGCAACAGAAACAACGCCACCAGTTGTCCGACAAAGGGTGAATTGAGCGCTAAGGCAAAGACGCTGGGCATGGCTAGGGCAGCCAAGACGCAGACGACGGGGATCAAAACACCCCCGACCACTAAAATCATAGTGGCCACAAACAAATTCAGAGGGCGATCGCGTGGAGACGATGACATGAGGGTTCTGGCTCGGTGGAGTTGTGCAGCGTGAACATATGGCGGTCTCTTGCAGTCGCAAACGCTATTAAACGCTCTTCCGCCGCAAACGCCGCTATTGCAGCAGCAAAAACACCGTTTGCATCAGCCCCACGATAACGCCCAACACGCCGCCGAGGTTGACGATGCCCTGAAGCTCGCTTTTGACAATACCCTGGATCGCTAACTCTAGATCCCGTGGAGACGTGGCCCGGACGCGGCTGATAATCACCTGATCGATATCCAAAATCGGAATGATCTGGGCCACAATCAGCTCTAAATCGCGCTCTAGGTAGCGTTCTAAAATCATCGCTAGCTCGCTGCTGACCTGGGCCAAGGAGCTA
>DATNOW010000012.1:0-6222 GCA_036703515.1 Chroococcidiopsis sp. | reverse complement strand
GATGTTCACCAGAATCTGAGTGGGGATGTCCAATCCTTTACCGCCTCAACAGATTCTGGTGCCATCATATCGGCGCTATCAAGCGGGCGCTATCAAGCAAGTGTCATCCCATGGGTGCTATCCAACGGAGACATCCAGCTGGAGTCATCCGAGTCATCAAAACAGTATTTATTCCTATAACAGGATTTATTCTCATCAATAATGTGGGGATGCCGCTGCAAAATCCTCCGAGAATCAGTCTATCAACGTGAAAATAGATATAGACTTTACAGCCAGATAGGCCATTATTGGCTAGCATAATGACGTGAGTACAATTGTCTGCGGGCCTTATTAATCCAGTTAATCGATTAACGAGTGCCTGATTGACCCTAAGGGTTTGTGCAGTTTGCTTAACCTTTCTCACAAAATTGGTCATTATGACTAGCGCGATAAGTTCTGCGCGTTATAATGCTTGACTAAAGAAGCTATTGTGGGCTGGTAGCCCGTGAGACGGCACCAGCGATAAAGTAGCACTGCCGCTGGCTGCGGAACGCTTCTACAAGGCTTTTGTTACTCTTGGCTTGTTGGGTGCTTCCCTTTTGATAGAGGGCACCTCCCGAGAGGCACGTATTGGTTGCTGAAGTAATGTTTCGTTAACTCTACCCAGCTACTTCGGGGTTGTTGACTATCGACTGATCTGAGTAAGGCCGCTTTGCGACCTTTCCTAGATATATGTCAGCTTTTTTTTGACATTGTTTGACATTAGTTTGACTTCTGTGGAGTTTTGACTACGTGCAGACCAGCACCCCTAAAACTAGTGTCGCTGTGTTGCATTTTTTGAGGAAATTGAATGCCCAAGCAGATTATTATTGCTGAACAACATCGGATTGCAGCAGTTTTTTCAGAAGATCAAATTCAAGAATTAATTGTTGCAACAGGCACCCATCAAGTCGGAGATATTTATCTCGGTGTCGTTGAAAATGTTTTACCAGGCATTGACGCCGCGTTTGTCAATATTGGTGATTCTGAACGAAATGGCTTTATCCATGTAAGCGACCTTGGCCCTCTGCGTTTACGCCGCATGGCTGGTTCGATTACAGAATTGCTGGCACCCCAACAAAAGGTGCTGGTGCAAATCATGAAAGAGCCGACGGGCAACAAAGGCCCCCGACTCACAGGCAACATCAGTCTTCCCGGACGCTATCTCGTCTTGATGCCCTTTGGCCGGGGAGTGAACCTCTCTCGCCGCGTGCGCAATGAAAACGAACGCAACCGTCTGCGCGCCCTCGCGATTTTGGTCAAACCCGCCGGCATGGGCTTACTAGTCCGCACCGAAGCCGAGGGCGTAGCCGAAGAAGCCATCATCGAAGACTTGGAGCTGCTCCAGCGACAGTGGGAAAACATCCAGCAAGAGGCGATGTCGACCCGTCCACCCAACTTGCTCAATCGCGACGATGACTTCATCCAAAAGGTCTTGCGCGATGTCTATAGCGCGGATGTAAACCGCATTGTTGTAGACTCCCACACGGGGTTAAAGCGGGTAAAGCAACACCTGACCAACTGGAGCGGTGGCAAGTCTCCTCAAGGTGTCCTGATTGATCATCACCGCGATCGCATCCCTGTCCTCGAATATTTCCGCGTTAATGCCGCCATCCGTGAAGCGCTCAAACCACGAGTTGACTTGCCATCGGGTGGCTACATTATTATTGAGCGCACCGAGGCGCTAACGGTAATTGACGTTAACTCCGGCTCCTTCACCCGCTCGGCCACAGCGCGAGAAACCGTTTTGTGGACAAACTGCGAAGCCGCCACCGAAATCGCGCGCCAGCTCCGCCTCCGCAACATTGCCGGGGTGATTGTGGTGGACTTCATTGATATGGATGCCCGCCGCGATCAGTTGCAAGTGCTAGAGCACTTTAACAAAGCGCTGCGCTCCGATAAGGCCAGACCGCAAATTGCTCAGCTTACCGAACTGGGTCTAGTCGAGCTGACGCGCAAACGCCAAGGGCAAAACATCTACGAACTGTTTGGTCGCCCCTGCGTAACCTGCGGTGGCATTGGTCATCTGGTTCACCTGCCGGGTGAGTCTGACCGCCCAGCCCTCGATCCGGCTGAAGTAGCGCGGATGCCTGCACCCCAGTCTCGTGCGCCTCAAGTTGCCCCCGTTTGGGACGACTCGGCCGATGAATTTGATATGGATGGCTCGGCCGATCTACAAGAGCTCGACCTGACCAACCATCCCAGCTATCAAGAACGCGGTCGTGGCGATCGCGACAACCGCCGCCGCCGCCGCAACCGCCTCCGCATTGGCGACCCAGCCAACGCCAAAGGTGGCAGCCCGCGTCCTGACCTCGACAATGAGTTTGACTCAGACAGCGCAGATGAGCTGCCCGTGAGGGATGGTGCTACCACCCCAATCGTGCGCGATGGGCGCGAACCGCGTGAGGGCAGAGAGCCCCGCGAAGCTAGAGAGGGACGGGAAACCAGAGAGGGACGTGAGGGCAGAGAGCCCCGCGAAACCAGAGAGGGACGGGAAGCCAGAGAAGGTCGTGAGGGCAGAGAGCCCCGTGAAGCCAGAGAGCCTCGCGAAGCGCGAGAAGGACGGGAAGCCAGAGAACCCCGTGAGGGACGCCCTGATAAGCCAGAGCGTGGTTCACGACGGGAGAAAACGCCTGCTGAGCCACCGCAGGTGATTGTGGTGGAGATGACGCCAGAAGAGCAGGAAATTTATGCACTCATGGGCATTTCACCCTTAGTGCTGTCGCCTGAAACGGTTAAAGATTCCCGCTCAGTGGTTGTGTCTGTCGCCTTACCCGGGGAAGGGCACACGCTGCGGCGATCGATCGCCACCCCCAATGGCTCAGTAGCCGTGGCAGAACCAGCCGCTGCTACATTCACAGAGGCAGTGTCGGCAGCACCCGCCCCGGCAGTAGAGCCCTCTTTACCCAAGCGCACCCTTGAGCCGATTAAAGATCGATCGCCCGTCGTTGCGTTGCCGGAAGTTGATCGAGCGCCAGCGCCCGTCCCTGAAGTGGCTGCCGTTGCAGATAGCCCTGAGGAGACAGAAGAGACCGAATCGTCTAACCGTCGCCGTCGTCGTCGTCGCTCCTCAGTGTCATCCTCCGAATCCACAGGGGATGCCGATTAGCCACAGCTTGAAACGATGCTTCCTTTCACAGACGATTCACCGGGTAATTCACGGGCCAATTCGCCCCGCAAGTCACGAGCCGATTCACGGGTCACTTTGCTGGGCGATCGCCCTCCTATCGATCTAGAGCGCTTGTATGACCCTCCGGGGCGTTTGGTCGCTGGAGTCGATGAAGTTGGACGAGGAGCGCTGTTTGGCCCTGTCGTATCTGCCGCTGTCACCCTGGCACAAGATGCCTTAGAACCGCTCGCAGCGGCTGGCGTAACCGATAGCAAGCTGCTCTCCGCCGTACGGCGAGAACAGCTTGCTGTGACCATTCAAAATCTTGCCCTCGATTGCAAAATCGGGGTGGCCTCTGTGCGAGAGATCGATCGACTCAATATTCTCAATGCGTCGCTGTTATCCATGCGGCGGGCAGTTTTGCGACTCAGCCCGCTCCCCGACCATTGCTTAATTGACGGAAATCAGCGGGTTCCCGATCTCGAAATTCCTCAAACTACCTTGATTAAAGGCGATCGCCACTCGATTGCGATCGCCGCCGCCAGCATCATCGCCAAAGTCTGGCGCGATCGGCTGATCACGCGTCTTGCCGTTCAATATCCACAGTATGATTTGGTCGCCAATAAGGGGTATGGCACAGCCAAACATCGCCTGGCGCTACAGCAACTCGGCCCATCTCGACAGCATCGCTTATCTTTTAGTCCCTGCCAGCTTGAGTTGCAGCTTTAGGAGAAGCGAAGGCGATCGCAGCTCTCCACCTTAGGCGATGGGGTTATTGGCCGGCAGCATCGTCGTGCGATCGCCCGCTAAAACCGCAGTTTGGGCGATCGCCCAATGTCGATAGTCCGATGATAGTTGATGCATCAAGCGTTGCTTGATCGTTAACAACACGCTGTGCAGCAAACCGTTACCGCTCGCCTCTAAAAGCGGGCGGGGCGTCATCCACAGGGCAGGCGGCAAATCAACGTGAACCGCCAGATCGGCAGTGCCCACCAGCTTGGTGCGATCGCCCTGCTTCAGTGGTGCCAATTGCCCAGTTAAATTGAGACTAAAGCGCTGGTTGATGTATTCAATCCCTCGGATTTCAGACCCAATCGACGCTAGATGAATCGTCCCATTTGACTCTGACCACAGCCGGATATCTACCGTAGGCTGAAGCTTCAGCATCAAAAAGCTCAACGGACGCATTTTGAGGCGAAAGCAGTCTGCGTCTAACATCTCAACTCGACTCGGATCAACTAAGGCGTTGACCAATCGCTGAGGCTGTCGCAGATAGTGTTGAATGGGAACAGGCTGCTCAGTAACAGCCAACTCTACAGACTGAGACGCAGTAAAGTGAACGTGCATGGTGAGGAAAAAACAGAGTGTGAGGGGGAGCAGTGTTAATTAAATTTTACAATTTCTCCCAGAAATCAGCCTTGACTTTACGGAGTATACTGAGCATCCGTTCACATTACTGAGTATTTTTAACAGATTGTTTCATTAGTTTGGAAGCCGCTTTACACTATGACGCACTCTATCGGTCACCTAGGGCCAGCCGGAACCTATGCAGAAGCGGCGGCGATCGCCTATGCCCATAGCCTTTCTCAATCAACGGGTCAGACCTATTCGCTGCAGCCCTACGCCAGCATTGCCCAAACGATTCGAGCCGTCGCCTCTGGCGAAATTAGTCTAGCCGTCGTCCCCGTTGAAAACTCCATTGAGGGGAGCGTAACGGTCACCCTAGATACGCTGTGGAAGTATGACGAGCTCAAAATCCAGCAGGCCCTCGTCCTCCCCATTCTCCATGCCTTGTTATCCTATGCGCCGGATCTGAGCACAATCCGCACGGTCTATTCCCATCCCCAGGCGCTATCCCAATGCCATGATTGGCTCGAAAAATTTCTGCCCGGCGTCACTCCCATCCCTGCTAACTCCACAACCGAGGCGATTCGTCATCTGCACGATGCCCCCACCATCGGAGCAATCTCCTCAGAACGAGCCGCCATCCTCTACAACGTGCCTATTTTGGCGCAGCCGATCAATGACCACCCCGACAACTGCACGCGATTTTGGGTGCTGGGCTTACAGCCATCCACCGGCGGCACCCACACCTCGTTAGCCTTTAGCCTGCCTGCCAATCTGCCCGGCGCGTTAGTCAAGGCTCTGCAAATCTTTGCCGAGCGCAATATTAACCTTAGTCGAGTGGAGTCTCGCCCCACCAAGCGATCGCTCGGAGAATACCTGTTTTTTATCGACCTTGAAGCCGATAGCCGCAGTCCCGTTGTCCAATCGGCCTTGGTTGAACTGCAACAATACACCGAAACGCTCAAGATTCTAGGTAGCTACACAATCGAAGCGATTCAGTCGCCCTAAACTAATAGCCCTACACAGGGCTATGTTGGGGAGTATGTCATAAAGCTGTTAAAAAACCGTTACAGCGCTATTCCCTAGCCAGAATCTGCGGTAGAGGTCTCTAGTGGTCAAGCCCTCTAGTAATCAAGCCCTGTAATCAAGCCCTGTCCAAGAAAATCTTTCGGGAATTCGGTTTAGCTCAAGGCGTCCATAATGGCCGTCCGTGCAGCCAAGTGATTTCGCGCCGACGTGAGAATTTCTGCTTCGCGATTCAAGCGGGCTGAGGTGTCTTGCATCTCTAACAGCGCCTGTTGCTCTAGGGCAATATCGGATAGATAGCTCGCGACCCAGTAGGATAGCTCTACCGGTAGGTCAGGCACGCTGTCCGACAGCGTCAACTCTTGCCCAGTTAGCTTAGAAGAAAGCCTCACCACATCCTGCAACAGTTGATTGACATCACCAGACAGCGATCGCAAATCTCGATCCGTCGGGTTATCTTCAATCCACTCGACCAAGCCTACATAATAAGGACGTTCACGGGTGTATTCCAGCACCCGGAAGCGCTGCTGCCCCAAAGTCATAATCCGCATCCGGTCATCCGGCATTCGCTCACAGTGAATGACTTCAGCACAGCAGCCAACATTCGCAACTTTGCCATCGGCTGGATTGAACATCAATACCCCAAAGCGACGATCGCTCTGCAAGATAGTGTTCATCATAATGCGATAGCGAAATTCAAAAACGTGAAGCGGGAGCCTTCT
>DATNOW010000011.1:0-3121 GCA_036703515.1 Chroococcidiopsis sp. | reverse complement strand
ATCGTCAACTACAGCAGCACAGAGCTACAAAAAATTCGCGGGGCGCACTCCGACAACATTTCGACGATCCTCGGCTATGTCGGTGAAGAAACCGTGGTGCACCGCGATAACTTGGTGTTGAGCAACTGAGCCGTGTAGTTGAGCTGTGTAGCAAGCGTAGGTTGGGTAGAACGTAGGTTGGGTAGAACATAGTGAAACCCAACAGAATCAGATCGCTACCCGCCAAAACTGGGGAAAAACAGGCGCACATAGACCGCGATGATGGCGTTGCCATAGAGGGCCGCGATCAGCGCACCCAGCGCCAAAAAAGGGCCAAACGGCATGGGCTGACGCCGACTGAGTAAGCCCAGGGCGATCGCCCCCCCTCCAACAAAAGCCCCCAACACGCACGACAAAAAGCTAGCCAGCAGCAAATTTTGCCAGCCTAGCCATGCCCCCATCATGGCGGCTAGTTTGGCATCGCCGCCGCCCATCGCCGTTTGCCCAAACACAAATGCCCCAACCAGGGCGATCGCATCAAACAGCCAGATGCCAATGACAGCGGCGACAAGCCCCGTCATCAGGCGTTGGGCAACTCCGGCCAGGGTGCCGCTTTCTGACCAGCCCACGATGGCTTGAAATACTAATCCCACCGCTAAGCCAGACTGCGTCAGCCGATTGGGCAGCGTCAGCGTATCAAGATCGATCAGCGATAGCGCCAGCAGCCAGCTAAAAAATGTCCAGTAGCCAACGGCTGGCAGCGGCACCGCAAATACCGCTGCTGTAATCACAAACAGCCCCCCCGTCGCCGCCTCAACCAACGGATAGCGAATCGAAATCGGCGTGCGGCAATAGCGACACTTGCCCCGCAGCCACAGCCAGCCAAACACCGGCACGTTGTCGTAGCTTTTAAGCCGGTGCAGGCACTTAGGGCAGCGCGATGGCGGGTGAATCAGCGATAGCCCAGCCGGCAATCGATAGATCACGACATTCAGAAAGCTGCCGACCGATGCGCCTAAAATAAACACCACTACAGCGGTAACAACGGAAAACAGCAGTTCCATAGCGATTTTGAGTAAACCAAATAACCGATAACCAACCGGCTTCTCCAAGCTGCTTCAATGATGCCCTGTTGCGGGTGGCGGGCGATCGCCCCCCGATTTTCCCACAGATTTTTCCAGGGATTTTCCCATCGGTTTGAACGTTGCCGCAGGTAGGTCTACCGATCCCCAATTCCACAACAAGCGGTAAACTGTTTAAGTATTTTTAACAATTCGTTGTCGCCAGCGACTTTCTGGTCTGCCCTTCAAGCCTATGACTTTAACGCAACAGCGACCCGTCACAACCATCAGCCAGCCGCCTTCGCGCTCCGTTGGCCGACACTACCAATCGGTGATGGTCATGCTGATGATTAGCTTGGCTTTGCTGGGGGGCATTGGCAGCCGCCTCGGATATTTGCAGTTGGTACAGGGCGATCGCAACCGTCAACTTGCCGACAACAACCGCATTCGCCTCATTCCTCGCCCACCCGAACGGGGCAAAATCCTGGATCGCAATGGCAAAATTTTGGCAGGCAATCGCCTGTCTTATGCGGTGTTTCTATGGCCGATCGCCAATCGCGAAACGGAATGGAAGCCTGTCGTTCAGCGTCTTGCTAAAATTCTCAATATTCCTGAAAAGGATATTCAAAGCCGTCTTGAACAAGCCGGTTATTATTCGCCATCTCTCGTACGCATATCGCGTGGTCTAAGCCCATCCCAACTGACGGCCCTAGCCGAATTTAGCCAAGATTTAAAAGGTGTACAGGTGCAGGCCGAGGCCGTGCGCAACTACCCCCACGGCGATATGGCCGCCCATGTGTTGGGCTATACGGGTGAGCTTAGCGAAGAAGACCTGGCCGCGCGTGAAGACGAACATTATCGCATCGGTGACGTCGTCGGTCAGATGGGCGCAGAAGCGGCCTTTGAGTCGCGCTTGCGGGGTGAATGGGGCGGTCAGCAGGTAGAGGTTGATGGCGCGGGCCGCATCCTTCGCATTTTGGGTGAAAAGCCATCGAAGGCTGGAGGCGATGTGACCCTGACGATTGATCTCGATTTGCAGCGCGCTGCCGAACGCGCCTTAGGCGATCGCCAAGGGGCAATTGTGGCGATCGATCCCCGTAATGGCGAAGTCTTAGCTATGGTCAGTCGCCCGGCCTTTGACCCTAATATTTTCTCTGGCAGCATTTCCAATGCGCAGTGGGAGCGGCTCCAAGGTGAAGACTATCCCTTTGTAAATCGCGCCCTGCAAGTTTATCCGCCCGCGAGTACGTTCAAAATTGTCACCACTACGGCGGCGATCGAATCTGGCAAATTTGCCCCCAACACGGTGCTCCCCACCTACCCGTTTTTGAACGTAGGCGGCATTCAGTTTTGGGACTGGAACAACGCCGGGTTTGGGCCGCTCGACTTCCCCGGAGCCATGGCCTGGAGTAGCGACACCTTTTTCTACCAAACGGCTATTCGCATGGGCGAAAAACCGCTGATCGACTGGACTCGGCGCTATGGATTTGGTGAAAAAACCGGGATTGAGCTGGGTGATGAAGAATCGGCCGGGTTAGTACCGGATGAGGCTTGGAAAATCGCCAACTTAAACGAGACGTGGTACGTCGGTGACAGCATCAACATGTCCATTGGGCAGGGGTACATGCAGACCTCGCCGCTGCAAGTAGCGGTGATGTTTGCCGTGGCGGCCAACGGGGGCGATCGCGTCCAGCCCCACCTGCTAATGGACAACCGCGACAGCAAGACCTGGCGGAAATCGCTGGGGCTCTCTCCCGAAACCATCCGCATTTTGCGCGAAGGGCTGCGCGAAGTGGTCACCTCCGGTACGGGCAAGGCGCTGAATGTGCCGACCTTACCGCCAGTGGCCGGCAAAAGCGGCACCGCCGAAGATCCGCCCCGCCAGTCTCACACCTGGTTTGGGGCTTACGCACCCGCCGACAATCCAGAAATTGTGGTTGTCGCCTTCGGAGAAAATTCGGGTGGCGGTGGCGGTTCGGTGGCAGGCCCCATGGTACGCCAAGTCCTCGAAGCTTACTTCAACGGTGTCCAGCCTGAGCAGCCCGCTGAAAAAGCAGCGGTGCCCACCGATTAATCCTTAA
>DATNOW010000010.1:0-3164 GCA_036703515.1 Chroococcidiopsis sp. | reverse complement strand
AGAGCGCAACACAGCCTAGCGTCATTCTCGCGCTCATTGGCTGCTCCACTGCCCGCATCCTGCTATAGAGTGATTCGGTCGGAGGACGCGCCGCCGAAAGTATTGCGCGTAGCCTATAGGTTTGGATCTACCCGTCGCTGGCGGTCTGAGGTAGGAATGCAACTTCACCATACATCTGGGCGCTGGCAACTGGGCTTAGCCTTGGCGCTGTCTACGGTTTCACTGTGGGGCGTGTTGCCCATTGCGCTCGATATTGTCCTAGAAGTCGTCGATCCCTACACCCTGATCTGGTTTCGTTTTTTGATGGCCTTTAGCCTTGTGGGTGTGCTGCTGCTGACCAAAAAACAAGTGCCCACCTGGAAAACCCTGCGTTCGACCCGACTCGACCTGCTGGCGATCGCCACCCTGTTTTTAGCGCTCAACTATTTCTTTTTTACCCAGGGGCTACTGCAAACGTCGCCCACCAATTCCCAGGTGATCATCCAACTAGCCCCGGTGTTTTTGGGTATAGGGGCGATCGCCATCTTTCGGGAACGCTATACCACCATCCAATGGATCGGGTTGGGCATCTTGACCAGCGGCATGAGCTTGTTTTTTGACGACCAGTGGCAAGCGATGGTGGCGGCCCCCAACCAATATTTGATGGGTAGCGGTGCGATCGCCATCGCCGCACTG
Organism: Chroococcidiopsis sp.; assembly: GCA_036703515.1. Lineage (GTDB taxonomy): Bacteria > Cyanobacteriota > Cyanobacteriia > Elainellales > Elainellaceae > DATNOW01. The sequence continues at coordinate 2,489 of DATNOW010000010.1, read as the reverse complement.
GTCTGGGCCGTGTATGCCCTAGCCCAAAAGCAACTGCTGCAACAGCTACCCTCGACCGTGATTATGTGGTTTGTCTATGGCGGCAGCGCGCTGCTGTTTAGCCCAATGGCCTCTCCGTCCCACTTGCTCAGCCTGACGCCCTTGCAGTGGGCGATGCTGCTGTTTAGCGGCTTGAATACGGTCTTGGCCTATGGGGCCTTTGCCGAAGCCCTCGACCACTGGGAGGCCTCGCGGGTGAGCGCGGTGCTGTCGCTGACGCCTGTGGTGACGCTGATCTCGGTGGCGATCGCCTCCAGCCTGTTTCCCCGTTTCGTCACGGCCGAAATTATTTCCCACTGGGGAATTTTAGGGGCGCTGCTGGTGGTAATCGGCTCCTTTAGCGTGGCCCTAGGCAAACGCGTTAGACCAACGGCGGCGATCGAAGAGTAGATTGAAGATTAGCTTGATCTACTAAACTAAGATCTTATGCAATGCAATGTTATGTGCAATGCAATGTTATGCAATGCAATGGCATGTAACGGGCTGTTGCGGTCTATGCCAAAATCATAAAAAGATCTAAACTCCGAGCGGGTTACCGGGGTTTTGTGAGATAATCACACAGGTAATTCCAGGATTTGTTCTTAACGTTACAGACAGGACGCTTTACTATGGCACTCCAACTAGGTGATACCGTACCTAATTTCACCCAAAAATCTTCAGAGGGCGAAATTAACTTTTACGATTGGGCTGGCGATAGCTGGGTGGTGTTGTTTTCACACCCCGCCGACTACACCCCTGTTTGCACCACCGAGCTGGGTGAAGTTTCCAGGCTCAAGCCCGAATTTGACAAGCGCGGAGCCAAGGTAATTGCCCTCAGCGTCGATGATGAAGAGTCGCACAAAGGCTGGATTGGCGACATCGAAGAAACCCAAAAAACCACCCTCAGCTACCCCATTTTGGCGGATGATGACAAGAGCGTTTCTGACCTCTATGGCATGATCCACCCCAATGCCAACGCTAAGCTGACGGTGCGCACCGTATTTGTGATTGACCCCAACAAAAAGCTGCGGTTGAGCATCACCTACCCACCGAGCACCGGCCGCAACTTTGAAGAAATTTTGCGCGTCATCGACTCGCTACAGCTCACCGATAACTACGGTGTAGCCACCCCCGTCAACTGGAAAGATGGCGAAGATGTGGTGGTTGTGCCGTCGATCTCGACCGAAGAAGCGAAGCAAAAGTTTCCCAAGGGCGTTACCGAAATCAAGCCTTATCTGCGCATGACTCCTCAGCCCAACAAGTAAAGCTTGCGGCTGATTGATATCAAAAGCAGCATTAAATCCGCCCTCTCTGGATCATCCAGAGAGGGCGGATTTTTAATGGAATGACCTCCCTCAATTCACCTGTTTGGAGGATGTTTGAATCCTCCCGATTACGCTTATAAATTTGGTCGAAAGCTTTGGTACAGAGTCAAAGCCTAAAATGCCTATTTGGGTTAGGATTCTGACTCGCCTCCGCCCTGTGAACTATGGCAGAGGCTATATACGCCCTCTATAAAATCCCTATAGATGTAGAGGGCAAGTATTCTACTTTCAAAGTAAATAAAAAACAAGGTGGTGATTGTTGATACCCAGAAAAATTGTGATATTCTACGTGCAAAATAATGACTTCGGTACGGCTTCAGTTTAGTTCTGCAAACAAGACTGGGCGCGTTTTTTACGGCTTTCCAGAACTTGCGATCGCCATCTTGTTTTCTGCTGAAAATCGCGCCATAGGAGCGTGGATTTCATCACGTCAGACTTTCGCTGTGTTCAAGGCAGGCACGCCTGTTTTTAAAGTTGATTGTGAGTTGATTCTGATAGGTTTGTCGTTCTCGAAATCTCGCGCCATCAATTGAGTTTACGTGAGTTTACGCGCTAAGTTTGCATGTTTGAGTTTGCGCGCTGCGATCGCCTCTGGGCGATAGACGAATCACCTTTGGAATCACGCTTGGAATGACGTCTGGAATGGCGTTTTTTGATAGTTACAGATGCTAGTTACAGAGTTTGTCAGTTGAGACTAGAAAAATGCGTTTGCCCCAACGTAATTTGGTTCGTTCTAACCTCCTTCAGCCGCCCCGCTGTTTGGCTGCGACGCTGAGTATTACGGCCAGTCTGGCGGGGGCGATCGCCCCTGCATTACCCAGCGCGGCCCAGATTATTCCCGATCGCAGCTTGGGAGGCGATCGCTCTCGCGTTACTCCGGGTGTGACCATTCGCGGCGATCGGGCAGATCGAATTGATGGCGGTGCCCTGCGCGGCAGCAGCCTATTCCACAGTTTTGAGCAGTTTAATGTCAACAATCACCAGCGCGTGTATTTCAGCAACCCGGCTGGCGTCGCAACCATTTTTAGTCGGGTGACGGGCACCGATGTGTCGGATATTTTGGGCACCTTGGGCGTTGATGGCCGTGCGGATTTGTTCTTTTTGAATCCGAACGGGATTGTGTTTGGCCCCAACGCCCAGTTGGAT
>DATNOW010000009.1:0-5106 GCA_036703515.1 Chroococcidiopsis sp. | reverse complement strand
TGAAAATGGCGGGCTGTGGCTGCCGGGGGGCGATTCACTGGGTGACTCGCTGGGGGATTCTCGGGACGATTCTCTGGGGGGTTCTCTAAAAAACAGCCAAGCCGAAGGCGAGCCCGACTATCTGATTGCGCTAGGCGATCGCCATCGGGATCAGCTAGCCGCTGTCTTTCGTCACCTGCAAGCGGAGTTTCCCCAGATTCGCGAATCGGCCGACAACCGCTTTCGCCTCACCGATTGGACGTTTGACGTGCAGGGGCTGAGTTTGGTCGACCTAACCCGGATGGGCGATCGCTGCCAAGAACTGGGCTGGGGGTTTACCTACAGTGCGGTGCAGTGCCACATCAAGCCAATGGGTCAAGAGAAGGCGATCGCCCTCCAGCAAGTTATACAGCGGCAGTTTCCGGGGCTTGCACCAGAGCAGGTGGTGACCGTCGGCGATAGCCCCAACGACGAAAGCCTGTTTGATGGCGATCGCTTTCCGCTGTCGGTGGGGGTGGCCAATGTCCGCCACTATGCCGAGCAGCTCCGCTATCAGCCCGCCTTTGTGACAGACGCCGCCGAAGTCGAAGGGTTTAGTGAACTGACCCAATGGCTGTGCGATTGTCCCATGCCGGGAGCATGAATCCCGAGCCTGAATCAGAATCATGAATCAAGCTCATGAATCCGGAGCATGAATGCAGAGCATAAATCTAGGGCATAAATCAGCAACGTGAATTTAATCACCGGTCGGATATCCTGAAAACCGTCGGTTGAGGACGCACAACGGTGCGCCCCTACGGTTCAGAATGCGAAGACTTTTGTATTGCTCAAGATGCAGATGAACCAGTTAGATCTATGCTATGGATTGCAATACAATTCACACCATCCCCATAGTGATTGTGGGAATGGGCTGACGCTACAAGCTGGCATTGAACCTCAGTGTGGGGGTTATCGATGGGCTATGTATAGGCTATGTACAGCCAGTAGCGTATGGCAGTAGGGGCTTGCAAACCGAGCAACTTGTAAACCGGGCACATTAGGGAAGGCACGCGATCGTGGGCATTGTCGTTGAAAACGTCTCCAAGCAGTTTGGCAGTTTCCAGGCCGTGAGCGATGTCAGCCTGGAGGTAAAAACCGGCACGCTGGTGGCGCTGCTGGGGCCATCGGGATCGGGCAAATCTACGCTGCTGCGGCTGATTGCCGGGCTAGAAATTCCAGATACGGGCAAAATCGTCCTCACCGGGCGGGATGCCACCTATGAAAGCGTCCAAGACCGCAACATTGGTTTTGTCTTTCAGCACTATGCGCTGTTTAAGCACCTGACGGTGCGGCGCAATATTGCCTTTGGTCTCGAAATTCGCAAAACGCCCAAGGCCAGGGTCAAAAAGCGGGTCGATGAGCTATTAGAACTGGTGCAGTTGGGCGGGTTGGGCGATCGCTATCCATCGCAGCTATCGGGCGGGCAGCGGCAGCGGGTAGCCCTGGCCCGAGCCCTGGCCGTAGAGCCCAAGGTGCTGCTGCTCGATGAACCCTTTGGGGCGCTTGATGCCAAAGTGCGCAAAGACCTGCGGACGTGGCTGCGGCGCTTGCACGATGAGGTGCATGTCACCACGGTGTTCGTTACCCACGACCAAGAAGAAGCGATGGAAGTGGCCGATGAAATCGTTGTGATGAATAAGGGACGGGTTGAGCAAACCGGCACTCCGGCCGCGGTCTACGACCACCCCGCAACACCGTTTGTGATGAGTTTTATTGGCCCGGTGAACGTGTTGCCCAGCACGTCCCATATCTTCCAGTCGAATGGGTTTGAGTCGCCCCATCCCGAGGTATTCCTCAGACCGCAGGACGTGCTGCTGCAAACCGAGCCCGACGATATTGCAGTGCCCGCCCGGATCAACCGCTTGGTACATTTGGGCTGGGAGGTGCAGACGGAGCTGACCCTTGATGACGGCCAGGTGATCACGGCTTACCTAACCCGCGATCGCTTTGATGAACTCAAGCTTGAAGCCAACCAGCGGGTTTATGTCAAACCCAAAGGGGCTAAGGCCTTCCCCCTGTACTATTCGATTTAGCCGTACTATTCGATCCAACGGTGTCGCTAACGTCCGTGGTTCCACGGGTCAACAAACCCAGATATAAGGGGCTAGCGTCGTTCTCTAGACAGAGGATTATTGCGGCATAATTTGCCAAGATCAAACTTGGCTAAGCTGACTTTGCCATTTCACCTGCAATTGTATTGACCGCGATGACTAAGACTTCTTCACGACATGCCCCGTCAGATGTACAGTCAGATGCACAGTTGGCCGAAGCCGAAGCCGAAGCGCTCCTAGAGCAAGAACGGGTGAGAGAGGTGCTGCTGCTGTTGCAGCATATGTTTCAGCAGGAGGCGGCCACCTCTAAGATGATCATCGATCGCCTCTATGATGTGGCGACGGTGCATCTGATCAACCAGCGTCTGCCCAATCGCACGGTGAACCGGGTGGCAAAGTGGACAGCACGCCGCTCCAAGCCGCTGGCCAAGGTGGCTGGAACCTACTATTTACAAAAAAATTGCCCGCAGCTAATTGTCAATTGGCTGGTGCCCGAGGTCAAAGAGCTATTTGGCTTGATGAAACCACCGGCTCAGCAGCCTGTGGTCAAGCCGCTGGAGCAGGTAGAGGGCGTAGAAACGATGGAGACGCGGGTGATCGAGCCCAGCCCGATCGCCCAGATCGAGCGCTATGACAAGGAAATCTTGAAATTGCGATCGCAGGTTAAGGTGCTGACGGTGCTGCTGGTGGGTGCTGTGTGTACTCTGGGTGGGGCGTTGGCCTGGTCGATTCAGCAGCAGCAGCAGTCGATGGAAGTGGTGCATCCGGCGGGCGAGATTAGGGCGATCGTGAAGGAATAGAAGCTGTCAGGCTAACTGGCAGGCTAACTGGCGGGTTCACTGGCGGATTAACGGGCAGGTTGACTGGTGGGTTGACTAGCGCAACAAGTGAGTGACTTCTTGTTCGACGCTGCCGAGTCGGTCGATCAGCAGGCGGATGACCAGATTTTGGAAGGTGACGGCGATATTGGGGTGTTCTGCGGCCATGCGCTCAAAGGCAGTGTCAGTCAGCCGATAGAGGCGGCTGGCTTGGTTGGCCATGACCGAGGCAATGCGCGGGGTGTTGCCATAAAAGCCCATTTCACCGACGAGGGCACCGGGGCGGAGCGATTTGATCCGGCGGGTGCGATCGCCTTCGATTTCGCTGAGTACCGTAAGCTGCCCCGACTCTAGGAAAAACAGAGCATTGGCAGGTTCCCCTTTGTGAAATAGCATCTCTTCGGCTTCGATCTCGACCAATTCGAGGTAGCTCATGAACGGGGTGATGTGGGCGCGATCGCTAAACAGGTTGCCCAACTGTAGACTCAGCGGCATAAACCGCGATCGCCGCCACAGTCTGGATTCGATGATTTGGTTTTCGCACCACTCCATACCGCGATCGAGATCGGGCATGATTTCGCAGGTTTCGCCGCGCTCAAACCCGCCTCGCTGGAGCTGGCGATGCATCGCCGGGTGGAGGTCGCTCAAGACTAACTTGACCTGATGATCGTGGGTGAGCTGCTTGATTTTAATGAAGCTAAAGACCGCGGAGGAATCAAGCCCGTGGACGAGGCGAAAATCGAGGATCAAAAAGGCTAAGGAGTCTAGTTCGGTCGAGGCCAGCCGCTGCCGCACGGCCTCTAGCAGCGTGTTAGCCGTGCCAAAAAACAGATAGTTTTGTAAGACAAAAATGGCGATTTGGTCGCCGTTGGCTTTGAGCAACTGCCGCTGGGAAATCGGGCGCTCGACTTTGCTTTTGTGGGTCTTGCCTGAGAGTTGATGTTTGACGATGTTGCTGCGGCTATAGTTGACGGCAAACAAAAAGCAGGCGATCACGATGCCGAGGGCAACCCCTTGCAGCAAGCCCCATACGGCAATGATGATCAAAATCGCGATCACGAGAATGTAGTCGAGGCGCGGCAGCTTAAACCGAGAGCGATAGACCCATTCCAGCAGCATGTTGATGCCAATATAGAGCAACAGCCCGCCCAACAGCGGTTTGGGGACGTAGGCCATCAGCGAGCCGCCCAGTTTCCACAGGGCTCCGCAAAACAGGCCGGCCAAGATGCCCGCCAGCGGTGTGGTGGCCTGGGCGCGATAGTTGAGGACGCTGCGGTTGAGCGATAGATAGGCGGCCATGCCGCCGCACAGACCGTTGACGAGGTTGGCCAAGCCATTGGCCGACAGCTCGCGATCGAGGCTGCCTTCTTGTTGGGTCAGGATTTCGATGCCGGTGGCGTTGAGCAAGATGGCGATCGCCACCACTACCATCAGCACGGCCAGGTTGAGGGTCTGACCGACCAGGATCGACCCGTTGACCAAAGCCAGATCGGCGATCGCGATGCCAAACCCGCTGCCCGGCGGCGGTGGGCTAAGGAAAACATCGGGCAGAGTGGCCACGGGCGTGCTCCAGATCACAATCTGCCAAAACAGGTGGTAGAGGGCGATCGCCCCCAGCAGCATGGTCGGCAATACCAAAAAGTGTTTGAAGCGGTGGGTTGCGCCCAGCAGCGCCAGGGCAAACACACCCCCCGGCAGCCATTGCAGCAGCAGTTCAGGCTGCAATAATGTCGGTAGGTTAGGGAGGCTGAGCGGCACCCCGGCCATAACGGTGAAGGCTCCGCGGGTGGTGAGCCAGCCCGTGCCCGCCAAAAAGCCTCCAATCACAGGGTAAGGAATAAACCGCACCCACCGCCCCAAGCGGAGCTGCCCCATCAAAAATAAAAACAGCCCGGTGAGCAGGGTGCTGAGCACGATCGCCAGCCACACAGTAGGCAAGATCGCAGCCGGTGTCTGCTCTAGCTGAGTGGCGATCGCCCCAGCAATCACGGCGAGAATCACTGCCGCATTGGCATCGACCCCAGCGATGGCAAAGGGAATCGAACTGCACAGGGCAACCACAATGGCCGTCAGCGTGGCGCTGATCATGGCCATGCCCACCCCCACGGGCAAGTAGGGGGTCAGCGGCCCCGAAAAAATCAGAGCGGCGCATGACAGCCCGTAGGTAAAGGTAACGATCCCCACAATCAGCCCTGCAAACAAGTGGGGCAGCAGCACGG
>DATNOW010000008.1:0-7610 GCA_036703515.1 Chroococcidiopsis sp. | reverse complement strand
GCCGTCTACAAGGCGATCAACCGAGTTGTCGATATCCCCAACCAGCTGATTGAGTTTTCGGTGCAGTCGGTGACGGCAGGTATCGATGCGATTGGGGAAGTGACGATTCGCCTCAAGCATGGCGATCGCCTGTTTTCTGGGCATGGCGCAAATACCGACATCATCGTGGCTTCGGCGCAAGCCTATATGAATGCCCTCAATCGCCTCTATGCAGTGCTCCAAAACGGCTCATCGCTGCACCCTCAGCACGATGCCACCGCCTCTTCGGTGCGCTAGGCACTAGGGAGCGGATTCTAGTCCTCTCTCCAGCAGGGCTAGAGTAAGTCTAAAGATGAACAAGAAAAAGGGGTTCCCTGTTTGGGGAACCCCTTTTCGTAAGGATAAAGCTCTACAGGACAAAGCACCCAAGGGCCAACACTATAACTTGGTGCCGCACTCGGGGCAGAAATTGTTGCTAGTCATGTTTTTAGCGCCGCAGTTATGACAGTGCAGCACCTCGGTCGCTTTCTCGGCTTTGGGGCGCTCAGGTAGACCAATCATCTGGGCATTGCTCTTGCCGGGAGCGACCATGGGATAGCAGTTTTCATCCCGCTTCACATGCACATCCAACAGCACAGGGCCATTGTGGGCAAGCATCTCGGCGATCGCATCCTTAAGCTGAGCCCGATCTTCGACCTTGATCCCCTTAATGCCAAAGGCTTGGGCCAGCATGACAAAATCAGGCATACTCGGCTGCATATTTGACGAGGAGTAGCGCTCACCGTAAAAGGCTTCCTGCCACTGCCGCACCATGCCCTGCCAGCCGTTGTTGACGATAATTGTCTTAACGCTGATGCCATATTGGGCCAATGTGCCTAGCTCTTGCAGGTTCATCTGGAAGCTAGCATCACCGCTCACGCAAATCACTTGGTGATCGGGTACGGCCATCTTCACGCCCATCGCCGCCGGCAACCCAAAACCCATCGTCCCCAGCCCGGCACTCGAAATCCACTGCCGATGACCGTTTTTGAGGAACTGCGCCGCCCACATCTGGTGTTGACCCACATCGGTGGTGTAATAGGCGTCAGGGGCTTGGCGACCCACTTCAACAATCACCTCTTGCGGCGCAATGCTGTCGTCGTAGTGGGGCACGACCAGCGGATAGTCTTCTTTCCAGCGGCTAATCCGTGCCAGCCACTCTTGGGTCTGGTTGGGGCTGTGGGCAGCGCCGCTTTCTGAATCACGCTGGAGCAAATCAACTAAGACGTTTTTCACATCCCCGACAATGGGCACTTCCGGCGTCCGGTTTTTGCCGACCTCGGCTGGGTCAACGTCGATGTGAATCACTTTGGCGCGATTGGCAAACTCATCCAGCTTGCCGGTAACGCGATCGTCAAAGCGAGCGCCCACCGCAATCAGCAAATCGCATTCGGTGACGGCAAAGTTAGCGTAGGCTGTGCCGTGCATCCCCAACATGCCCACCGCCAAGGGATGGTTTTCGTTAAACGAACCCTTGCCCATCAGGGTCGTCGTTACGGGAATTTGGAACCGTTCGGCCAGGGCCGTTACCTCCGCGTGAGCATTGGCGGCGATCGCCCCACCACCCACATAGAGCAGCGGCTGACGGGCCTTGCGAATCAGCTTCAGCGCTTGGTTGATTTGGCGAGGGTTGCCCTTAACCGTGGGCTTATACCCCGGCAGCTTCACCGACCCTGGCTCTACAGGAATATAGTCAAATTCTTCCAGACCGACATCCTTAGGCACATCGATCAACACCGGCCCAGGACGACCCGACCGCGCAATGTAGAAGGCTTCAGCGACGATGCGCGCCATGTCCTTCGGATCGCGGACGACATAGGAATGCTTGACGATGGGCAGCGTGATGCCATAGATATCGGTTTCTTGGAAGGCGTCACTGCCAATGGCCGCACGGCTGACTTGCCCCGTGACCACCACCATCGGAATCGAGTCCATCTGCGCGGTCGCGATGCCGGTCACCAGGTTGGTTGCCCCTGGCCCAGACGTGCCAAAACAGACACCGACTTCACCCGTGGCGCGAGCATAGCCATCGGCCGCATGGGCAGCACCCTGCTCATGTCTGACCAGAATGTGCTGGACTTCTCCCCGCGCTTCCGCTCGGTAAAGCTCATCATAAATGGGTAGGATGGCACCGCCGGGATAACCAAAAATGTGCTTAACCCCGTGCCGTCTCAGACTATCGATCAACGCATGGGAGCCTGTGGCGCGAATGGCTCCAGACTTTCCAGCCGATTTAGGCGCTGTCACACTTTTGGGAGAGGCTGGAGCGCTTTGGGAAGACACCGAGAGAACTTCAGGCATAGTTTAGATTTGTATCTATTGATGCACTATAGAGCTTAATGATCCAGTCTAGTTCTGATACAGCGATCCTGTCGATAGAATTTATCGACTTGCTGTATTAGTTTTCATCGGTATCACAATTGATCGATGCAACGAGGAGGCCAGGCGATCGCCCAGCGGCTTCCCCCCATGGCTGCAACACAGGCGCAAGACAAGGCTTTCCAGGCAATGCAGGCGTTCAAAACCGAGCGGATGCATGCGTGAACTAGGGAGGCGATCGCCATCCGCTGGAGATAGCAGTCAAGAACCCATAACATTACTGCAAATCACCACTGCCACATCACCACTAGCAACACGACCGCGCCATATGTCATCGTTCACGTCCCAACGCGGCAGGTGCATGCGCGACAGTGACGATAAACTGTGCGGCGGTCGTGCGTCGACGCTCAACCCGCCGAGAGGTTGGGGGGCCCCAAGTCGAGTCAGAATGGGTCTGGATATGCCATCCCTGAGCAGTATCGGGCGATCGCCACAGGTCTAAATGCGCAATGTCGGGATCGGCATAGAAGCTATCTGGCCCGCCCCCCAGTCGCGCCGAACTTTGGTGGGTAAAGTAGTCGTGGCTCAGGCGATAGATCGGAAACGTCCCGATTAGGGGCACCCCCCAGCCATCGAGGGCAATGAAGGACTGCACAGAGCCGCCCCAAGCTTGCCAGGCGATCGCTGCGCCAATGGCACCAACAACCCCAGCGCTAAAGCTAATCACCGTTAGCGGTGAGTTGGGCTGCACGGCTTGGCTGGACTGCTGCTGCCAAAAATGGAATAGATGCGGAGCCGAGTAGGACGGATGGCGATCGGCCGGAAAAATCCACCACTGTTCATCCTCTAACCCTGCCGCTTTGAGCGCCTTGATCGCCTGCTGGGTATCACTGGCGGAATGAATACCGGGGCAAATTGCAATAGTCAACGGTTGGTACCCTATGTGTAAAACCTTCGCTTCAACATTCGCTTCAACATTCACTGAATGTCCACTGAGCATTCAGTTTGTAAAGAAATCAGTCTGTAAAGAAATCTGCGCAGAAAAATCATCTTCTCAGGGGGTGCCTATGATGGAATTATGGTGACTCCCTGACATCTGCCTGATATCTGCCCGACATCTGCCTAATATCTGCCCAGCATCTACCTGATATCTGCCCAGCATCTACCTGATATCTGAGAGCGACGCGATCGCCCATGCCAATTTTGCAGCCTTGAAACAGGTTTAAACCGAGTTTGAACCAGGTTTGAAGCAGACTTGCACAGAACGACTTTTTCAGACCCCCGCCGATCCATAGCCCTAGTGAAATTCCCCCTCACTAGTCCTCACACATCATCGCAGACATCGCAGGCAGCGCCGACCGTTGCTGTTTCTCAATTCTGTGGAGGCTAGAGATGAGTAAAACAATTATTAATGTGGCCATGGTTTTAGTGGATAAAGCCACAGACGAGATCCTCAAAACCTACCCCGAACATCCCCACCAACAGGCCTTTGCGTCAGCAGAGTTGCGTCAACGTTTGGCTGCCTACGTGCTGAGCCGCATACCGGGTCTCTACGTCGTCACCGAAGAATCCATGCCCGTTGTCGATCCCGAATCGTTCCCCCTTTCCAAAGACCAACAGGAAGATATCGAACGCCTCATCCACCAAGGCATTCAGCATGTTTTGCGCGACGATGAATTCTCGTTTCCAGAGATATCCGTCGATATTGTGATGTCACCGTCCCAGTGGTTCGGCTAAATACGGGTTGGCTCAACACGGCTTGGACGCGGCAACGCTTAACACGGCAGGGCTTGCTCTGGAATCATCGCTTCTTGGCAAAACGACCAAAGAGCCCGCCGCTATTGGGCGTATTAGGCGTGTTGGGCTTGCCGTTGCTATTGGGCGTCTTGCCATTGGGCGGCTGCTCAACGTCAAGCTTGAACTTGGGAGCATATTCTACGGCCAGCGGATCTTTGGGGTTGAGCTTAAGAGCCTGACGAAAGTGCACCTTGGCCATGCCGGGTAGATTTTGCATGAAATAAGCTTTGGCCAACAGGGAATGGTACGCACTTTTATCGGGTTCAATTTTGATCGCATCTCGCAATTCTTGAACCGCCATCGACCAGTTGGCCTTTTTCACATACTCTTCAGCGCGCTGATAGTGACGCTGGGCATAGCTTGTTGTACTAGGGCTCGCATCAGGAGGGAGCGGGGTGAATTGAATCGGCTTGGCCTCATCGGCTGACACCAATCCCGTCCGCTTTTCGCGAATCAGCGGGTCACCCATCTTGAGCCGCAGGTAAACCAGGTTTACCTCAGCCAACTGCTGCGTAAAACTTTCAAAGTGGCTGAGCTGGGCATATTGCTGGTCGGCAAGTTCTGTGATCGCTTGTTCATAAAGCACATCGAGATCGGCCTGACCCGCCTCCATCAGCCGCAGCGCGGCCGGTGCGGTGGGCACAAGGGGCTCCTCGCGGCTCATGCGGCGCACTCGAAACCGCAGCATGGCCATGATTTCAGCGCGGCCGGGCTCTTGCTTAATTTTTTGGTACGCCGGGTTCACAATTCGGGCAAACAGTTGCCCCGCCAGTTCTTTTTCGGCGGAATGCTCGATCGTAAAACTGTCTGGGTGCAGCACTTTAGCAACGACGCGATAACGCTTTAAAACACGGCGATCATCTGCTGTCACAGATAAGCCCAGCACAGCGTAGGGATCTGTAAATTGCCTTAGCCATTCTGCTGAAAGAGAAGTCTGTGACATGTCGCGCTTCTGGTCTTGGCCTGACAAAGTGTTTATAGATGCACTAAAGCGAGATTTGGGACTGCGTCCGGGCAGGGCACAGGTCTCAAACAGAGCTTCATATACAATTTAGCGGTATTAAAAGCAATCGGATGTTTTTTTGCCCTTGGGCAACTCGCACAGACAGGCTCAGCCCCGCTCAACGGTGATGAGGGCAAGGCTGACGCCATGACCCACCCGTGCCCAACCCGTGATCACCCCAAGACAACGCTAGAGTTAGGCTAGTAGCCTGACTCTACAGAGAGGATGGAGTTCCTCCGGTTGCAGGATAACATTCGTCTGGGTCAGGGTTTTGCGCAACAATTTCGACTCTGTGTGCTTGGTATGCTTGCAATGGCGCGCTGTGGATTGCCTACGAAAGAGCGTGCTCAACCTATATTGCACAAATTAATAGTGCACAAAATTAAATAGTGCGCAAATTAAATATTTGGCTTAGGGGCGGTTGAGGCGGTTTTGACCGACTCTGCGTAGCGCTGAGGCTAGCGAACGCAATTATCAGTAAAGAGGTAATGAATGGTTTTCTTAAGGAGAGAGTAGGCAAGGTTGTGACGATAAAGACGATAAAACTGAAAAACTAAGGTGCTGTAATTCAGTTTTCAGAAATACGGGATCATTATCCGGTCAATGTAAAACAAGATCTGATTAAGACTTGTTCTCAAACATGAGGTAGATAGGTATGGCGATCGCCAATTATGGCCAAACTATAACCGAACTGTGACCCAACTGTGAGCAAACTATGACCAAGTTGCGACCAAATTGCAGCCAAATTGCGACCGAACGATGCCCGCTTCTTTAGTTTAAGACAGTTCAGGTTGTTATAGAAATGCCACCCCAGAAACGCAGCGGTGACGGTCGCTAAAGGTTCGTTGATATCGCCTGGACGGGGCAAATGGGGATACACTGCTCGCAAACAATGCAGCGCGATCGCGTAAAGTTAAGGCGAAAAGTCTGGGGATCAAGGCTCAGCGCTTCGGTAGGGCACACCCCGGTACACAGCCCGCAGTGAACGCAGGTGTCTTCGTCGATCAAAATCTCTCGACTGGAGGTTGAGATGCCAATACCGAGCGATCGCAGCCAGTCCATGGCCGCATCGAGCTGATCGATATCGCCCGATAGCTCGACCACCAGCGTCCCGACTTGGTTGGGCGCAACTTGGGCTCGAATGATATTGGCCGCGACGTTAAAATCTTTGGCTAGTCGATAGGTCACGGGCATTTGCACCGTGCGCTTAGGGAACGTGATGGTCACTCGCTTTTTCACCGTTGTTGTCTCTACTCCCTAAATGGAAAGCCCTATTCGTGCGTCAACACCACGATCCCAGCGGCTGTGGGTAAAGTAGAAATAGGCAAATTCGCCCAGTGCAGCCGCAGTTGACGTTTATTCTAAGAAGCGTAGACTGCATCAAACCAAATTTTTATGTTTTGCAACGGCGTCAGAGCGTTGTTTGCAAAAATAGTTTTGGTTTTCATCCAATTTATAATCCTCAGAAAAATCCTCAGAAATTTATCTTGGAGACTCTCACTCACCCATGGCTAGCAATGTCCCTGATGCACCACCCAGCGCAAATCCAGCCGCAGCTACTACAGGAACTACTACAGCAACTCGACTGAGAAACCTAATCGTGACGGTGGTGGCGATCGCTTTGAGTGTATCCATTTTTCTGGGCTTAGGGACAGAAACGAGTCTGGGGACACTACAAGCGCTCGCAGAAACCTCTACCCCTCTCGATGAGGCACTGCACAACGGCAAACCTTCGCTGATGGAGTTTTATGCCGATTGGTGTACCTCTTGCCAGGCGATGGCCAAAGATATGGATGCCCTCAAGCAAGACTACGGCGATCGCGTCAACTTTGTCATGCTCAACGTCGATAACGATAAGTGGCTGCCTGAGATGACCCAGCACAAAGTCGATGGCATTCCGCAATTTGTCTTTTTGAACCCAGCGGGGCAGGCGATCGCCAGCACCATGGGCGAACAGCCCAAGGCGGTCATGGCGGCCAATCTCAATGCCCTCGTGTTAGATCAAACCTTGCCCTACACCCAAAATCGGGGGCGGATCTCGGATGTAGAAGCGCCCTCTCCCAAGGCCGCTAGCAATGATGATCCACGCAGCCACGGCAGCCAAGTCGTGCCACTATCGAAGTAAGGTGACACGTTAACAGGGGGCGGGTTCTGCTCAGAGCCCTTCAGACAGGGCAGATTTATCGGCTAGACCCGCCCGTACAGTGTGGGATTTTATTGAATCCCTGATCTTTACCGAGAATTTCAGGTGATTCAATCCATCATCTTTAAGGATTAATCGGTGGGCACCGCTGCTTTTTCAGCGGGCTGCTCAGGCTGAACACCGTTGAAGTAAGCTTCGAGGACTTGACGTACCATGGGGCCTGCCACCGAACCGCCACCGCCGCCCGAGTTTTCACCAACAGCGACGACCACAATTTCAGGATTGGCGACGGGGCCGTAGGCCCCAAACCAGGTGTGGGTTTTGCGGGGT
>DATNOW010000007.1:0-6957 GCA_036703515.1 Chroococcidiopsis sp. | reverse complement strand
TGGCAACACGGCTTGAATCATCCACCACTGTCCGCTCAGGTTGACATCGATGACTTTTCGCCACTCGGCTTCGGTGATCTCCCATGCTAAGCCCGGTGGTGCATCCAGCCCGGCGACATTGACTAGCGCGTCAATCCGCCCAAAGTCTTGCAGCGTACTGCCAATCATTGCTTTGACTAGGTCTGGGTTGGCAATATCCACATAGTAAGCGCAGGCTACAGTGCCCTGACTCGATAGTCGCTGCTGCACTGCTTTGAGCTTATCAATTTGCAAGTCTCCGAGGGCTAATTTCGCGCCTTGCCGGGCCAGAGAGCTGGCAATACATTCACCGATGCCTTGGGCTGCCCCAGTGACAATCACAACTTGATCATGAAGTGGGCGATGGGTACTGTGGTTCACGTTAATTCACGTTAGTTTACGTTTTTATCGACGAGTGAATGCGATCACAATCTTAAAGTTTATTTTGCTGCGATCGCCGGGGCTTAAACCGCCCGCCAAAAAAATGCTGGGAGCCGTAGCCGCAGACCTTGCCGCAGTATTAGGACACTCAACATATTCCATGCTATAACCCAGGGCATAATAGGGAACGATACGGCAAAACCAGCCGTTAGCAAAACTTAGACCGGCTCAACCGGATAGACTTGATGAAACCGATCGAAGAAACATTTTTAGAGCGAGACTGGGAAGGAGAAGAGGAGGCGCGTAATGCGCGCAACGCTAGAGCAGACGAGCTTAGAGCGCAGGGGTTAATCTGTGTGCTTGAAGACTTGTATAACGCGATCGATGGGCGACGGGTGTTTATGGTGATTGCATCCGAAGCCGAACGCCTTGAAGTTTTGAAGTCATCAGAAGCACGGCGATCGCAATCTCGCTCGGATAACGCTAAGGGGCGATCGCCCAACCCCAAACGCAAAACCCGATCGGGGCCAGAGCCCGAGATTCGCTAATCTGAAATTTACCTTGCTGCTTGGCGTCAAAGCTCCATGTAGGTTCTGCACAATCCTGATAAAGGCTTTATGCAAGCTGTATATAGCTGCACGTAGCCTGCATACACACGTAGCTGCATACAGTAGCTCCATACAATTGTAAACCTGGGTATCCCGCCACGAGTTTGTCACATTTCCTCTCTAGATTTTGAAATGACTCTAGATGAGATGCCTCTAGATGAGGTTCACCAAGATGCCACAAGCTCGATCGCCTTTTCCCCAAGCGGTATCCCGATGGTTGAACAATACGCTAACCCGACGCGCTGCGAAGCATCAGTCGCCAACGCGATCGCCGAACCTGCAAAAACCACGGTGGCACTATTTGTACTACCTGCTGGCGGCATTTAATCTACTCACCATTTCAGCAAGCGTCTCACTCAATTACCAAATTACCTCTCGCTATGCCCACTCTATCCAAGTCAATCAAGAGTGGGCTAATCGGCTACAGCGCTACTCTGACCTCGACCAACTTGCTTCAGAGGTCAATGCCCCTGGCAATGATGTCTTTGAATCTCAAGATGTGCAAGGAGAGTCGGCAAAATTGACCGCTGCGTTGGCGCACTTTTATCAACGCATGGCCGTCATTCGGCAAGAAATTTATACCCATTTAGACGATGAGCAAGCCGCAGCGCTGCTGCACCATTTAGATCAGTTAGATGCATCCATGACCAGCATGGTCAGCAATGCTAACCAGGTATTTGCTGGCGTTCGGGAAAAGCAGCCGCAGCAAGCCGGTCAGCATATGGCGATGATGGATCGCAGCTACCACGAAGTTAATCAAGTCTTAAATGCACTGAATCAAGAAGTTGGGCGCATTCAGCAGCAGGTATTTATCCAGCAAACTCGCGAAACTAGCTTGGTTAGACGCTATGAGCTGACCATTGTTGCTTTCATTTTTGCCATGATTGCCAGCGTTACGCTCTATGGTCATAAGCTAGCTCAACAAGTGCAGACTAGTGTGAAAGAGCGAGAACAGGCGTTTCTGCAATTGCAGCAGGTTGAAGCCTGTTTAAGGGAGCAAACTGCGCAGCTCGAGCACTCCTACAGTGAGCTGCAAACGATGCAGTTGCGCCTAGTCGAGTCTGAAAAAATGTCTGCCCTGGGCGTCATGGTGGCCGGGGTAGCCCACGAAATTAACAATCCCGTTAACTTTATCCACGGCAATCTCAAATATACCGAAGACTATTGCTTTAACTTGCTAGAGCTGATCCGTCTCTATCAGCAGCAATATCCTACACCTTCGTCCCTGATTCAAGAAAAAAGCGAAGAGCTCGATATTAACTTTATCAATAAAGATCTACCCAGACTGTTGGGTTCGATGAAATCGGGTACGAGTCGCATTCGGGAGATTGTCAAATCTTTGCGCTCTTTTTCACGGCTTGATGAAGCGGAGTATAAAGCGGCCAATCTTCAGGATGGGCTAGACAGTACGCTGATGATTTTAAACAGCCGACTTAAAGAAAGAGAAGATTTCCCAGGTATTACGGTCATTAAAGATTATGACGTTTTGCCTTTTATAGACTGCTATCCGGGGCAGCTTAACCAAGTATTTATCAATATTTTAAGCAATGCCATTGACGCGCTAGAAGCGAGCGATAAATTTAAGCCTGTGCCATCAAAGGCTACAGCTCCCGATCAGCCTACACAAGCCTCCAACGGTTCTAGCCCAGCTTCATCACTGTTGCCGACTATTACCATTCAGACGGCGATGTTGTCACATAACTCCGTTGTCATTCGCATTGCCGACAATGGCTCGGGGATTCCAGCAGATATTCGCTCAAAAATATTTAATCCATTTTTTACAACCAAGCGTGTTGGGCAAGGCAAAGGACTGGGGCTTTCGATTAGCTATAAAATTGTCGTTACCAACCACGGTGGGCGCTTGCAGTGTCACTCTAAGCCAGGTCAAGGGACAGAATTTGTGATTGAAATTCCAATTTTGCAGTCTGACTCTGAAGTTTCTGTTTCTGAGTCTTCTGTTTCTGAGTCTTCGATTTCTAAGCTTTCCATCTCTGAATCTTCTGTTTCTGAGTCTTCCGTTTTTGAGTCTTCTATCTCTCAGCCTTCTACTTCCGAACTTTCCACTGCCAAATCTTTCATCAGCGGACAGAGCCCCCAAACGTATGTTGAACAATCAGGGCATTATAAGCACAGGGCAACATACGCAAACCTAGGGGTCTATGAGAATTTTGTTGGTGGATGATGACGAGCTTCTGACTCAAACGTTAACTCGTGTTTTAACGGCCCAGCACTATGCCGTTGATGTTGCGATGGATGGCGAGGAAGGATGGGATTATACCCAGGTTGCTTTCTATGACCTGATTGTTCTAGACGTCAATCTACCAAAACTTGATGGTGTGCGCCTCTGCCAGAAATTGCGGCAGCACAAATGCGACAGCGCAATTTTGTTATTAACAGCTAAGGGAGATAGTTCGGATAAGGTGATGGGGCTTGATGCAGGAGCCGACGACTATTTGGTAAAACCCTGCACTACAGAAGAGCTATCGGCTCGGATTCGGGCCCTGCTACGCCGCCAAATGCCATCAACACCGCTGCTGTTGGAGTGGGGTAATATTTGCCTGAATCCGGTCACCTGTGAAGTGACTTATCAAGCCCAATTGTTGACGCTATCGCCCAAGGAATACAGTTTGTTAGAGCTATTTCTTCGCAGTCCCCAGCGAGTTTTTAGCAGCAGCAGCATTCTAGAGCATCTGTGGGGATTTGGTGATGCGCCCGGTGAAGAGACCATTCGGACTCACATCAAACGGTTACGGCGAAAACTTAAATCAGTAGGAGCAGGAGACGTGATTGAAACTGTATACGGTATGGGGTATCGCCTCAAGCCACTCAGTGAAACCGGGGATTTGGCGATCGCCCCCCCTCCTAGCCCTGCAAGCGCTGATAGTTTTGTCAACTCTGTTAACTTTGTTGATTCCGTCAGCCCTGTCAGCCCTGTCGGTTTATTAAATGCAGTGCCGACAAATGCAGTGCCGACAAATGCAGTGATGACGGGGAGCAGCCCGGCGCTGAGTGCAGCAGACCAAGCCCGAGAGGCGGCGATCGCTCTCTGGGATCAGTTTAAACCGCCGATTCTGGAGCGGATGGGTAGTCTAGATCGGGCGATCGCTGCCCTGCAAACCGGCCACCTATCGGAAGACCTACGGCAACAGGCCATTAACGATGCTCATAAACTTTCTGGTTCCTTGGGTATGTTTGGCTTTCCCAATGGGTCGCGGCTAGGTCATGAAATTGAAGACGTCTTTCAAAAGGTTAGCAGCAGCAGCGGTTTAGACCACCTGCAAACGCTGATCCGCGCCCTGTATGACGAACTGCAATCTCCTCCGCAATCGTCTAACGAAAATCTTTTGACGGCCCTGAGCGAAGATCCGCCAGAACCTCAACCGGTTGCCCTGCGATCGCCTCAGGCAGCGGATTTTGCGATGGGCGATCGTTCTGGGCGATCGCTCCAAGTCAAAGTGCTTGTCCTCGACGATGACGACTTGATTTTAGAATCGCTGCGGCAGTTTTTACCCCGTTGGGGCATTGATACGGTGACGATCAGCAATCCGCTTGATCTGTGGCAAACTTTAGAACAAGAGCAGCCTGATTTACTCATTCTTGACGTTGATATGCCCCATATTAACGGCATCGAAGTCTGCAAAGTGATTCGTAACAACGATATCTGGAATGGATTACCCATTTTGTTTTTGACCGCTCATCGCAGCACCGAAACAATTTTGCAAATCTATAGCGCGGGGGCAGATGATTACGTTGCCAAACCTTTTACCGAACCTGAAGTCATAACTCGGATCTTCAATCGACTAGAGCGTAACCGGCTGTTGCGCAACTGGCAGCGTCCCTGTCCCTAAACCCTTAAACTGAGACGATAGACAGTCACCTGCCAGGCAAACCGGTCACAGGATCATGCTCAATTTATCCCAGTCCTGCCCAACATCTGCCCAAAGTTCGGCCTATGATGTTAGATCAACGTAGATGTTAGATCAACGTAGATGTTAGATCAATGCAACGATTGGATATTATTGGCCATTACTTTATCAACCATTACTGAAGCAAAATTTTTTTTAACCATGGCATCGAGAGTATGAGCCTTTGTTACCATAATTTACTTGACACAAACCCGATTAACATGGACGCAAAACAAATTCTGGTGATTGATGACGAAGCGGATATTCGTGAAATTGCCAAAATGAGCCTACAAATCACCAAACAGTGGACGGTCGTCACCGCTGCCTCTGGGCACGATGGACTGGCGATCGCTGCCGAAAAGCAGCCCGATGCGATTTTGCTGGATGTGGTCATGCCCGACATCGATGGGCTGATGACCCTCAAAATGCTCAAAGATACCCCAGCGACGCAGGCTATTCCCGTGATCATGTTAACGGCAACCGTCAACGTCGCCACCCAGCAAGAATATGCGGCACTAGGAGCCCAGGCCGTGCTAACTAAGCCCTTTGATCCCGGTATTTTGGGCGATCAAATTATTAAAGCTTTGTGCTGGCATGTTAAACAGTAATAGCAAGTATCTCTAGAGAATAATGCGGAGAATAGTGCTTTATTCTTGTGGCTAGAGCGTTTCAACTTTTCTCGGGCTAAGGTATTGTTTCCGCAGTCTGCGCTTCAGATTTTGCCACTGGCGATCGCTTCCCCCTAAATGCTAGCTTGGTACGGATTATTGACGTATAGTCCTGATCCTCCAGCAACAGGCGATTGCCATGCGTTTTATCTTCATCACCTTGCCGATCGCGTTACTTAAAATTGGCTTTTACTTTTTTGTGTTCTCCACGCCAATTTTGGGTGTATGGCTAGCATCATCGCTGGTAGCCTATGTTAACGGGCCAGTCTGGTTAACTGTTTTTTCAGGAATTTTGCTATTTCCACTGATTCCCATCCTTTGGGATCTATGGGGAAGACGAAAACGCAAAGCCGCTGGAATGCTGACCTGGGGCGATCGCATCATCCTCAGAACTCTTGCCCTCAACTTTATATTTATTGCCTGCCTGCTTGCGCTCCGCCCTCAGACTTCCTTTCTTGCGCTCTCGACCCGCGGAGACTGGATGCTAGATAATCGGCAAGGTGCTGCAGTAGAAATGACGCGAACAAGCTTGTTTTATTTGGCCAGCAAGCTGGAGTGGCTCTACCTGTCTTTTCACCACAACCCGTTTGAGCAGTACGCAGACTCCACCCTCGTTCAACCCCAGCCCTCTAGCGATTCCACAACAGGCTCGGGGCTGAATTCTACATCTACCACTCCCCACCCACCCAAACCTTCGCAACAAGCCCGCCAGTGGCCCTGGGAAGGCGCGGGGCTGCATCCGGCAGTCGCCAATATGCCGGCCAATGTAGAAACCAGCATCGAGTCAGTTGCCCAATACATCGCGCAGCAAGAAAAAGATCCGCTGCTGCGGGTTAAAGCGCTGCATGACTACGTTGCCGATCGCATTGCCTATGACGCTCCTTCTTACTTTGCTGGGCAATATCCACCGCAGGATGCAGAAACGGTATTTCAGCGGCGAACCGCTGTCTGCGCTGGCTATGCCAAACTCTTAGAAGCGCTAGGCAAGGCAGCCGGTGCAGAAATTCTCTATATCGTTGGCGATTCGCGTAGCCAGACAAGTGACCTCAATGGTCAAAGTCACGCTTGGAATGCAGCCCGCATCAACGGAGATTGGTATTTGATTGATGCGACCTGGGACAGCGGCTATGTCGATCAGTCAGGTTTTACCAAGGCATACAAGACGAGCTATTTGTTTCCACCGCCTGATGCAATGGTGGTGAGCCATTTTCCCGATGATCCGGCCTGGCAACTGATGTCTACTCCTTTGACGCGGGGAGAATTTCTCCGACAGCCGATGTTGCGCCCGCAGTTTTTTGCCGATGGTCTAAAGTTAGTATTTCCGACGCGATCGCAAACAGATGTTCGAGGCGAAGCGCTCTTGCAGATCGAAAACCC
>DATNOW010000006.1:0-2626 GCA_036703515.1 Chroococcidiopsis sp. | reverse complement strand
GCTTGCAACGATAAGCCCTATGTTTACTACACGTCTCGCGAACTGTATGGCGATTTGTTGACCGCAGGGATTTCGCTCTATGAGTATCAGCCCAGCATGATGCACGCCAAGTTGATTTTGCTGGATGACCAGTGGGTGAGTCTGGGCAGCGCCAACTTTGACCCGCGCAGCTTCTTCCACAATGATGAACTCAACTTTTCTAGCAATGAGCCCAACCTGTTGCAGAAGGTAGAGTCTGTCTTTGAGCTGGCGTTTTCGCAAAGCCGATTGGTCAAGCTGCAAGAGTGGCAGCGGCGATCGCCATTACAACGACTCGCGGGCAGAGTCGGGTTACTATTTCGGCAGCAGTTCTAGCGGCGGTAGGATAACTGAACGCTTGCCCTGATTGAACGCTTGCCCCGATCTAGCTTTTATCCACCCACCCATTACAAAACTACTTGTCCTAACCTCGGTCTTGGTGCCCATAATGGAAGTTTGCAGCGAGCGGTATCCCCCCTTGGTGCTTCCACAATTTACGACAATGGCGCAATCGGGTATGGCAGTCTCTGGATGGTTAGAAATCGGCAAAATTTTGTCGCCGCAGGGTTTAAATGGCGAAGTCAAGGTCTATCCAGATTCCGACTTCCCAGAGCGCTTTGAGCAGCCCGGGCCGCGCTGGCTGTTGAAGCCAGGGGCAACAGAGCCAGAACCCATTGAGCTACTGGCCGGGCGCTATTTGCACGGCAAGGGGCTGTATGTGCTGCGGCTGGCGGGAGTGAGCGATCGCACCCAGGCCGATGCCCTGCGCGACTGTCGGCTGATGGTGCCCGCTAGCGATCGCCCCCCCCTCGATGAAGACGAATACCACGTCGGCGACCTGGTGGGTCTAGCCGTGTTTGATCAGGCTACCCAGACGTTAATTGGCACCGTTAGCGAAGTGATCCCGGCGGGCAACGACCTGCTCGAAGTTACCTTGGCCAACCCCCAAAAGCAGCCCAAGGTGCTGATCCCGTTTGTCAAAGAAATTGTGCCTGTTGTCGATCTCGCCAACCGTCGGGTTGAGATCAACCCACCCCTCGGCCTAATCGAGGGCTAGTCTTCGGGCGGCTAGTCCTCGTGTGGCTAGTCTTCGTGCGACTAGTCTTCGTGCGGCTAGTCCTTAGGCGGCGGGGCCTCGTGCAGCTCTCCATCCGGGCTGGGCAGTGTAAACATAAATTGGCTGCCCACGCCAATCGTGCTCGTCACGCTGACATCGCCACCGTGCAGTTCAACAATGCGTTTGACCAATGCTAAGCCCAAGCCTGTGCCCTCATATTGGCGATTGAGCGCGCTATCGACCTGGATAAACGGCTGAAACAGTCTGGCAATATCTTCTGGCGTAATCCCAATGCCCGTATCGCTGACGCTAAACCGCACCTGAAAGGGAGCATTGGCCGGGTGGGGCGATCGCTCTAAGGTAACGCTGAGGGTGATGCTACCGCTCGATGTAAACTTGACGGCATTGTTGAGCAGGTTGATCAACACTTGGCGAATTCGGCGCTCGTCAATCAACAGCTGGGGTAAATCGGGGCAGACCTCCAAGTTGAGCTGCAAGCCCTTTTTCATCGCCTGCTGGCGGACAAAGACAAGACTAGCCTTACAGAGGGGGGCGATCGCCGTTGGTGCACAGTCAAGCTCGACATGTTCAGATTCGATTTTAGCCAAGTCAAGGATGTCGTTGATCAGCTCTAAAAGATGGGTGCCGCTGTGCTCTACAATCTGCAACGCCCGCTCCTGCTGAGCAGTGATTGTCCCAAACACGCCATCTTGCATGCCCTCGGTCATGCCCAAGATGGCATTGAGGGGAGTGCGCAGCTCATGGCTCATATTGGCCAAAAATTCGTCTTTGAGGCGGGTCACCCGCACGAGCTGTTCATTGGAGATGGCTAGCTGGCGGTTGCTCTCGGTCAGGCGGGCTTCGGTCTGCTGCCGCACCTCTAGCTCTTGCTGAATTTGCTCAAACAGCTTGGCCTGCTTGATGGCGATCGCCACCTGGTTGGCAATTTGTTGCAGTAATTGGGCCTCGGAGTCTTCCCAGACGCGTTTGTGATGACAGGCATGCACCACCAAAATGCCCCATAGCTTATTGCCCTGAGCCACATCAATCCAGCGGCTGTTTTCATCAGCAAAGGCTTCTTTTAAGATGGGCGCGACAATTTTTGACTGGATCTGCCCCTCACAGGAATATTCCACCAGACAATCAGTCCAGCGATCGGCCATGACATCTGGCACAATCCGGGGTTGCCCCTGCCAATAAAGCTCTAAAATTTCGCCAGACCACGTTTCATCCTCCCAATGGCGATCCCTCAGCCGAGGCAACTCAGGGGATACGCTCTCTTCGACAATGCGACTGGTGCCATCGCTAAAGAGGCGAAACACAATTACCCGATCGGCCTGCATCAGCACTTTGACCTGCTGGGTCACGGTGGTCAAAATATCGTCGATGTTGAGGAATTTGCGCACCTTTTGGGTGATTGCCCCTAGGGTCTGCTGGCGGCGCAACTGTAGGGCGATCGCTTCTTCAGCACATTTGCGATCGCTGATATCCGTTACCGTCACCACATAACCCGACACCACCCCGTCTAGGTCACGCTCTTGCACCGCCTGG
>DATNOW010000005.1:0-2029 GCA_036703515.1 Chroococcidiopsis sp. | reverse complement strand
CTGGGGCTCTACAAGCTGTTCCCAGAGATGTTTATGGAGCAGGTGCGGCAGATGTCCTACTACTCCAACCTGGGGCTGTTTTGGGAAGTGATGGCTCCGGTGTTCTTTGAGATGTCGGATCTCTACGATGAGGGCAAAATCGCCAGCGTTCCTGATGCCATGAACTTCTTGGTCAACGGCATCTTTGCGATCGCCGGTCGTCCTATCTACCACCACGTTTACATTCGCGGCGAGTGCTACGAAATCATCCCCAAGTCGAAGGGCTTCACATGGCTCTATGAAGCAGCGCTGCCCTACGTTGAAGCTGTGTTTTACCGCACTTCTCCGTTCCGGGGCACCAAGTCTTACAACGCCCAAGCCGGTCAGGTTCCCAGCGCCCAAAAAGACTTCCACTATGGCGTTCTCTATGCCGACAAGTTCCCCGTCGGCACAGCGGGCATTCCGCCGACGCTGCTGGCGCAAGACATGTATCACTTCTTGCCGCCTTACCTGGTGGACTATTACAAACAGCACTGCCGCGGTGAAGACGACATGCTGATTCAGCTAGCGGTTAGCTTCCAGCGCTCGATGTATTGCGTCACGTCGGCGGTGATTCAGGCGCTGCGGGAAGCCTTGCTCTACAAGCTCGACGATCCCAACCCCAAGCACCTGATGGCCAACCGTCAGTTCTTTGAGGCGCAGCTCGATCGCTTTAAGCGTCCCGAGTCGCGCATTCGCGAAATCCAGAGCCAGAACTATCGCTAGACTGCTCTGGACTGCTCTGGGCAGGGGCGATCGCCTCTCTTCGAGCCTAACCTCTTGACTACTACTCCTCATCTTTGGGTTTGGGTGCAATACTCAGACCCATTTTTTTGTTTTGCCCTTCGTTTTTGCCCACAAAGCGCTATATGCTAGCGAGAAGTTGCAGTCGTCGAAAATCGACTTATAAACCCATTAAGCGATGCGAACGTATTAACGCGTTAACGCCTCATCCCCTGCGTAGGGGCGTGGCATTGGGTAAAAAATCGTTGCTATGGCCCTAAAATCATCTGCCCAATGCCGCGCCCGTACAAGAGAAATCTGAAATTGCCGATTTTATTGAATCCACGATCCTAAGCGATGCAAAACACGCGTCTCAATAGCCTGGTTAGTAGTTTATTCAGCCAATTGGGGCAATGGTTGCGAAACCCGTGGCGGCGCATTTCGCTGCTGTTGATTAGCCTGCTGTTGGGCAACTTTTTGGCTACGGCATTTTCTACCGTTTCGGGGCAAAACGCCGACCTCGACATTGTGGTTGCGCTGATTGTTTTGGTCATTACCGAAGCCATTAGCTGGCTATCCTATGGCAGCCCCTTCAGCAAAACCGATCGGGCCCGTGGCACCACCCGTCCCCTGGTGGTGGATGCCCTGAACGGGCTGAAGCTGGGGACGCTCTACGGTTTGATTGTGGAAGCCTTTAAGCTAGGCAGTTAGCGATGACGCTCGATGGGGTCGATTTTGGGGGCGATTTAGAAACCGTTTTGGCGGCTCACTTGAGTCTGCCCAAACCACAGGCTGGGGAGAGTGCTGAAGCGGCTGAAATAGCTGCAACGGCTGAAACGATTGATTTTCTGGCCCAGGCGCTGTTGAGTCAGCGATCGCCTGCTTTGGCCTTTGGGGTCACCGCCGCCAATAGCCGCGCCGTCGCCCAAGAACGCCTGCGCCTGCTGCGCGCCACCTATGCCCCCCTGACCCAGCTTTGCCATCAGCAGTTGGGCTGGCCGTCGTGCCCGCTGGCGATCGCCTGGACGCTGTGGTTACCCCTGGCGATCGCCCTAGCCACGGCCCGCCGGGAGCTTGATCGACCCCTGATTCAAGGGATCTTGGGAGGGCAAGGTACGGGCAAAACGACCCTGGCGGCCGCGCTGACTGTGATTTTGACCCACCTTGGCTATCGCGTTTGCGCCCTGTCGCTAGACGACCTCTACAAAACCTACGCGCAGCGCCAACAGCTCCAGCAGCACGATCCACGCTTGATCTGGCGCGGCCCACCGGGCACCCACGATGTTGA
>DATNOW010000004.1:0-2842 GCA_036703515.1 Chroococcidiopsis sp. | reverse complement strand
AACCACGGAGAAGCCCTAACCCGCTTGGGCCAACTCTACCTCCGGCAAAAATGCTGGGATCAGTCTCGCGCCTATTTTCAGCAGGCGCGAGCGGTGGCTCCTGACAGCCTAGCCGTGCTTGACGGGGCCATTCAACTGTCGATCCAAAGCTGTTGCTGGGAGGATCTAGAACCGCTGGTGCAGCAGCTTTGGGAAGTAGGCAAAGACACCATCAGCACGGATATCGCCCTCTACAACAGCTTGTTTTTACCGCTGTCGGCTGGCCAGCTCCAAACCTTAGCCGATCATTATGCCGCCGCTGTTAAGCAACGGGTAAGACCACTGCGCGATCGCCTTGCCTTTGCCTTGCCCAATCCCCACTCCCCCCGCCAGTCGCAGCCCGATGCGGCATCTGCAGTCCCGATCCGATTAGGCTACGTGTCGGGCGACTATCGTAACCAAGCGGTGGCGCACCTGATCTATCGCCTGTTTGAGTTGCACCAGCGCCCCCAGTTTGAGGTCTACGCCTATTCTTTGGGGATCAACGATCACAGCGAATATCGCCATCGGTTTGAGCGCGATTGTGATCTGTTTCGGGATGTGCAGGGGCACAGCGCTGAGGCGATCGCCCGCCAGATCTATGCCGATGGCATCGATATTTTGATTGATCTAGAAGGCTACACCGAATACGCTCAAACCGAGATCTACGCCCTGCGCCCTGCGCCGTTAATCGTGTCCTATCTGGGGCACTCGGGGACGATGGGCGGTGACACCGTTGATTATGTCATCACCGATGCGGTGATCACGCCGCCTGGCTATGACCATCACCTGAGTGAACGGCGGCTTTATTTACCGGAATGCTATCAAATCAACAACAACCAGCAGCCTAAGCCCCAACCCGTCGCTCAACGTGCCGCTTACGGATTACCCGATGAGGGCGTGGTTTTCTGCGGATTCAACAAAATTCAGAAGCTGCAACCCGAAATTTTTGCCGTCTGGATGCGGATTTTGGCCCAGGTGCCCAACAGCGTGCTGTGGCTGTTTGACGGAGGAGCAGAGATCAACGCTCGGCTGCAAGAGTATGCCCAGCAGCACGGCATTGAGGGCGATCGCCTGATTTTTGCCCCCCTGCTGCCCAAAGTCGAACATTTACAGCGGTTGCCCTGCGCCGATTTATTTTTAGACACGCTCTATCACAACGCCCACGTGACGGGCAGCGATTTCCTGTGGGCGGGGGTGCCGATAATCACCTGCCCCACCGACAGCATGGCCGGACGGGTTGCGGCCAGTCTCTTGACCGCTGTAGATCTGCCCGAGACGATCGCCTCATCCCTAGCAGACTATGAGCGCTTGGCGGTTTATCTCGCCACCGATGACCAAGCGCGACAGGCCCTGCGGCAGCGTTTGATCGACGGGCGGCTGAGTTGCTCTTTGTTTAATAGCGATCGCACGGTTCGTCACCTCGAAGCGGGCTATGCTCTGATTTGGCAACATTATCAGGCGGGCACCTTACCCGATGATGTCTATGTCGAGGCGCTGCCCCCGTCGCGCCTAGAGGGGGATAGGACTTGTGCTGTATCAACCCCAGAAATTAGGATCGGCGATCGCCATCATCCAAATCTGCTCAACATTTGCCAAGGGAACAACCCTAAACTCAAAATTTGGCGCTCCCCCAACCAGGAGCCTGCTATACCGCTCAAGACTGTACCGCCCAAGACTATGCCTGCGGCGCGACCGGCCAAAGCTAATCCAGCGACCCCACTCTCCGCGATCCCCAGCGTTCTGGACTGTAACGCTGATAGCGGCTTCCAACAATGGCTCAGCCAAGCCCAGGGATCGCTGGCGATCGCCAGTGATCAGGGTAACGCCCTGCTGCTGCTGGGGTGGGATGGTCAGCGGGTGACGGTGTTGCCCCGACAGATCCAGGCTCCTACGGCGATCGCGGTTCAGGGCAACCAGATGGCGATCGCCGCCGCCCATGAGGTGCTCTACTGCGTCAACTCTCCCACCCTAGCCCACTATCATCCCGCCCAGTCGCCAGGGCACTCAGGGAACTATGATGCGCTGTTTTTGCCGCGTGCCACCTATTTCACCGGCCATCTGTCGATTGCAGACCTCGATATCGGCGATGATGGCATCTGGTTGGTTAACCCAGACCTCAGCAGCCTTTGCACCGTCAGCGCCGAGTTTAGCGCCGTGCCGCGCTGGCAGCCGTCTTTTATCTCGCAAGTGCTGCCCGATGATCGCTGTCATCTGAGCGGTCTAGCCCTAGTCAATGGCAAGCCGGGCTATGTTACGGCATGGTCAAACAGCGATCGCCCCCAAGGCTGGCGATCGCAACCGGCCACCAGCGGTATTGTGATCGATGTGGAATCAGGGCAAACCCTAATCGAGGGGCTGTGCCGTCCCCAATCTCCGCGCTGGCACAACGGCTCTCTGTGGTTTTTGAATACCGGGCGGGGCGAACTGTGCCGCGTCAATGCTGCGACCGCTGAAGCCACCGTAGTTTGCCAACTGCCCGGCATCCCCAGAGGTCTCGCGCTCGTAGACGACTATGCCATCGTCGGTCTGAGCATGGCGGCCCCCGATCTCGATCCCCTGCTCATTCAAACCGGCACAGGATTCATCAACGGGGTGGCGATCGCTAACTTGCACACCGGCACAATCGTCGGCACCCTAACGCTACATCCCAGTCAGTATGCGATCGCTGCCCTCCAGTTTTTACCGGGGCTGCTGCGCACCAACGTGCTCACCCCTGACAAAGCGCTCGCCCAAACCGCCATCACCACCCCTAGTGTGGACTATTGGCATGGGGCTGCTGTCCCTACAGCGAGCTCCGCGATCCCTGCCGACTAGCCGCTTA
>DATNOW010000003.1:0-2682 GCA_036703515.1 Chroococcidiopsis sp. | reverse complement strand
GCTGAACTCGCTAGACATCACCAATCAGGGGCTACGCTATGCTCGGGTATTGGCCCAATCAACACCGCGCAAACGGGCCTTATTGGTAGGGATTAACCGCTATCCAATCAATCCACGGTTCACGCCCTTACAGGGATGTATGACCGATGTAGAATTGCAAAAAGAGTTGCTGATCCATCGTTTTGGCTTCCAGGAAGCAGATATTCTCTGTTTGACAGACGATACACCGCAAACACCCACCCGCGATAACATCCTAGCGGCTTTCCAAGAGCATCTAATTAATGCAACCCAACCGGGGGATGTGGTGGTGTTCCATTTTTCAGGCCATGGCGATCGCGTCATTGATCCAACCCCCGTCCGCGATGCAAGCGGGGCACCCTTCCCCAACAGCACCTTCGTCCCGATCGATCCCCAATTTGACACCGACCAGCGCACCGTTTCCGACATCATGGGCAAAACCCTATTTCTGCTCGTGTCTGCCCTTAAAACCGAAAACGTCACGCTAGTACTCGATAGCTGCTATTCCGGTGGCGGCACCCGTGGCAATGTCCGCATTCGCTCAACCCAGCGACCCAGCAACCGACCTGGCTTGGTAGATTTAAGCCCCAGTGAGGTAGAACTAGACTACCAAACCCAATGGCAGCGATCGCTATCGTTATCGCCAGAAGAGTTGACTCGCCTGCGGAGTGAAAGCGTCGCTAAGGGTGTGGTGATTGCCGCCGCCCAACGGCAGCAGCAGTCTGCCGATGCCCGCTTTAACGGACTGGCCGCCGACGGCAGCTTTAATGGCTTTAATGCTGGGGTGTTTACCTATTTTATGACCCAATACTTATGGCAACAGACTGCTTCCTCCAGTGGGATGATTGCCCAGGTCACGCGCAATCTCAAAGCCAATCAGTTTAGCCAAGAGCCACTGGCCGATCCCCAAGCGGGCAGTGGGTTTGAGCAACAGCCCATCTTTTTTGTTAATGCGATCGATACAACCCCTGTTCCCCCCGCAGAAGCCGTGATCCAATCGGTGCATGGCAATCGAGCCACGATCTGGTTAGGTGGGGTTGATCAAAGCAGCATCGTTGGTTTTAGTCGAGGGGCAACGCTGACCCCTATTGTCACAGCCCCAGATCGGGAAGTTCGCGTTATTTCTCGCCATGGGTTAACGGCACAGGTCTTGCTATCACATCCATTAGCACCCGGCACATTGCTGCAAGAGTCAGCCCGCGTCATTCCTAGCGATCTCAAACTTCGTATCGGTCTGGCTCTGTCTTTAATCAACACCTTTGCTCAGGTTCAACAGATACTGCAACCCTATCAGCGCATTGAGCTAGTTCCGGCTCAAAGCGGCAACCTGCCCTATGCCGGAGAGGTGCACTATATTCTTGGCCGCATGACTACTGCTGATCGAGCCGTTTTTGTCAGAAATGGATTAACCCCCATTCCAGCCGTTGGCAGCATTGGTTTATTTTCCCAAAGTTTAGATGAGATCATTCCAGATTCCTTTGGGGATGCGAATGAATCGGTGGAAAATGCGATCGCCCGTCTCTCTAGTAAGCTCATTTCCTTAGTGGCGGCTCGTCTGATTAAACTCACACTCAATGCCAATTCATCTCACCTCAATGTCGAAGTTTTAATGCGTCCGACTGGAAGTCGTGAATTAATTGGCCAAGCGTTTACAGTTCGTGGTGGCTCGGTAGCGCCACCACAGCAAACTTCTAATCAACTGCAAAAAGGTCAAGCTTTTGAGTTTCAAGTGACCAATCGAGAAGCGTTTGATCTGTTCCTGTGTATTTTGGTGGTGGGTGCATCAGGAGAAATGGTCGTACTATTTCCCAACCCCTATGCAGAAGGCGCACCGCAACTGAGGGCAGGGCAAACGGTACATATTCCTGACCCAGCCGACAGTTTTGATTTTGTCACCGAAGATGTGGGTCTTGGAGAAGCTTTGATCATGGTCAGCCGATCGCCCCTACAGCGCGCTGTTCGACGCCTCAACAATTTGGCTCAGGAAGCGCGTACTCGCGGCACGTTTGTTACACCGACTGATGATGCGATCGCCGACCTACTGGCAGACTTTAGCGATACTCGCAGCGGCAGTTCTCAGGCTAATGTCAATCCACAAATTAGAACCTCAGATATTGCAGCACTATCGATTACATTTGAAGTGATTGAGTGATTTCACAATAGACTTGTTGCGGAATAGGAGATAATCAAGAGAGCTTCATTGAGTTTGAGTCTATATGATCAACCTCCATCGTGCCTTGAATAACGACCGTCTGCTGCGTGCTCTACGCGGTCTAAACCGGAAAGCGTTTGATGAGCTGTTGCCTGCGTTTGCGCATGCATGGGAGGCACAACTGCGAGCGCAGGTGCGCCAACGTGCCCCGGGTGGAGGTCAAGCGGACAAAGCTCGATTGTCCAGTATGTCAGAGAAGCTGTTCTACATCCTGTTCTACTTCAAGTGTTACCCCACCTTTGATGTGGCTGGTTTTTTGTTCGACTTCGACCGTAGCCAAGCTCATCGCTGGATGCACCGCCTGCAACCGATACTCGAAGCAGCCTTAGGTCAAAAGATGGTGCTGCCGGAACGAAAGCTTGAAAGTATTGAGCAGTTCTTGAAACGCTACCCCGAAGTCAAAGAAGTGATGATTGATGGGACGGAGCGACCGATTGCTCGTCCCAAAGACC
>DATNOW010000002.1:0-6455 GCA_036703515.1 Chroococcidiopsis sp. | reverse complement strand
CGATGGCGATGCCAACCTTAAAGACCTGGCCCAGACCGTGCAAGAGTCGGCCGTGGTCTGCAACCTACCGCCCGGGATCACTCCCCTGACGCAGCTAGAGCGCGATCGCCTGTGGTTGGTGAGCGGGGGTGGGGCGATCGCCAACCAGCCCGTGGCCAGCCGCCTCTCCCTCAACGGCGTAGCCGATCCCCAGGTTGAAGTCACCGGCACCATTCCGGCCCGGGTAATCGGCTTCTCAGAGGCGGCCCTCGTCAGCCAACAGCCCACCAGCAACGGCACCACCCGCAATGGCACGACCCGTGGCGACACCGTGACCGAAGCGATCGTCGAAGTTGTAGATGATGACGGCATTCCCTTTGCCCCCGATCGCCCCGCCGAACCCGACGCCGCGATTTTGCCCTACTTTGGCAAAGGCGAAAACGCCAAATATCCTTTCATTCGCGGGCGCGGCGATCTCGACTCGGCCATGGCCTGCTTCCAAATGCTGTGCCAGCACTTCAACATCCCCTTTCGTCGGGACGTGGTCAAGCGGATTTTGGTCAACCAGTTTGACCGCACCGGCGGGCTGACCTTAGAACTCTGCGGAGCTGTTGCCGAGTTTGTCGGGCTCAATGCCCAGCTAATTTTGATCCCCAGCACGGCCTTGGGTCGCCTCGAAGCCCCCGCCCTGATGCGCTGGCAAGATCAGACCGTGCTGCTCTACGAAGTCAACGAACGCGAACTGGTGCTGGCCGTACCCGATATGGGGATTGTGCGGCGTAAACCCGCCGACGTGGCCGAAACCTGGGGCGAGCAAGGCGAAGTGCTGCTGCTCAAACCAACCAACCAAACGCCCAAAAAGCGGTTTGGGCTGAACTGGTTTTTGCCCTCGATTCGCAAGCACCGCCGCGTCTTGATCGAAGTGCTGATTGCCTCGTTCTTTGTGCAGCTGTTTGCGCTGGCCAATCCGCTGATGATCCAGGTGATCATCGACAAAGTCATTGTCCAAAACAGCGTTGATACGCTGCAGGTGCTGGGCGTATTTTTGCTGGTGCTGTCGATCTTTGAGGCCGTGCTGACCAGTCTGCGCACCTACCTGTTTGTCGATACGACCAATCGCATTGACATGGCCCTGGGGTCGCAGATTATCGACCACCTGCTGCGCCTGCCGCTGCGCTATTACGAACGCCGCCCGGTCGGGGAACTGGCCACCCGCATCAACGAGCTGGAAAATATTCGGCAGTTTCTAACCGGCACAGCCCTGACGGTGGTGCTAGATGCGGTGTTTTCCGTCATCTACATCGTCGTCATGTTTGTCTATAGCTGGCTTTTGACCCTAGTGTCGCTGGCGACGATTCCCTTCTTTATTGCCCTGGCGATGATCGCGTCACCGTTGATCCGCCATCAGCTGCGGGGCAAGGCCGAGCGCAATGCTGAAACCCAGTCCTATCTGGTCGAGGTGGTATCAGGCATCCAGACGGTCAAGGCTCAGAATATGGAGCTGCGATCGCGCTGGCAGTGGCAGCAGCGCTATGCCCGCTACGTCAGCGCTGGCTTTAAGACCGTGATTACCTCCACCACGGCGGGTTCAGCTAGCAACTTTTTGAATGAGCTGTCGGGCCTGCTGGTGCTGTGGGTGGGGGCCTATTTGGTGCTCAAGCAGCAGATTACCCTAGGGCAACTGATCGCCTTTCGGATTATCGCCGGCTACGTCACCAGCCCGCTGCTGCGGCTGGCCCAACTGTGGCAAAACTTCCAAGAAGTGGGGCTATCGATTGAGCGACTCAGCGATATTGTTGATGCCGCTCCTGAGGCCGATGAGCTCGATCGGCTGAATATCCCCATGCCCACCATCGATGGCGGCGTCAAGTTTGAGGATGTTTCCTTCCGCTTTGGCACCAGCGGCCCGCTACAGCTCAACAACGTCAACGTCGAGTTTCCGCCCGGTGTGTTCGTCGGCATCGTCGGGCAGAGCGGCTCGGGTAAGAGTACGCTGATGAAACTGCTGCCGCGCCTCTATAACCTAGAGTCGGGACGGATTTTAATCGACGGCTACGATATCAGCAAAGTCGAGCTTTATTCCCTGCGGCAGCAGGTGGGCATTGTGCCCCAAGACACGCTGCTGTTTGACGGCACGGTGCAGGAGAATATTGCCCTCAACTACCCCGATGCCTCAGCCGAAGAAATCATTCAAGCAGCCAAGACCGCGGCGGCTCACGACTTTATCATGGGGCTACCCAACGGCTACAACACCCGCGTCGGTGAACGGGGCTCGTCTCTATCCGGGGGACAGCGGCAGCGGATTGCGATCGCCCGAACCGTTTTGCAAAATCCACGTCTACTGATCTTAGATGAAGCCACCAGCGCCCTCGACTACGACTCCGAGCGCAGAGTGTGCCTCAACCTCGCCGAGCACTTTAGAGGCCGCACCGTATTCTTCATCACCCATCGCCTCAGCACCATTCGCAACGCCGATATGATCTTGATGATGGATCAAGGCTCGGTAGTAGAACAAGGCACCCATGATGAACTGATGGCGCTGCGGGGGCGTTACTACTGCCTCTATCAGCAGCAAGACGCCGCCATGTAAGACCACTCACTCACTCCCACTCTCCCGCTCTCCCACCCACCCTCTCTCGCCCTCCCCTACCGCTATGAAAAGCTTTTTGGCCCGCAACGGACGCAACGGCAAAGTGGCGCAGGTTCCTGAACCGCCGATTTTGAATTTCGAAGACGATGCGGATGACCCAGATGCCCCGGCCCAATCGGTCAGCAAGCTAGTACGCACCGACGCCTTTGACCAGCCAGTGGTATTGCAACAAAGCTCGATTTGGTCACGCGGCATCGTTTGGGGTATCGTCGGCGTGGCCACCTTTGCCATCCTCTGGGCAACCTTCGCCCGAATCGAGCAAGCGGTACCCGCCACCGGCAAGCTAGAGCCAGAAGCCAAGGTGCAAAACATCCAGGCTCCAGTGGGTGGTGTCGTCTCTGAGATTTTGGTCAAAGATGGGCAACGGGTCAAAAAGGGCGATGTGCTGATCCGCTTTGACCCCAGAGCAACCCAGGGCGAACGCCAGTCGCTCAAGCAAGTGCGCGATTCGCTCGTGTCCGAAAATCGATTTTATCAAGCCCAGCTGATGGGAATGAGCGGAGCCCAGGCCGAAGCCGCCCTCCAGGTCACCTTGCGCCCCGAAATTTTGGCCCTGACCACCAACCGTGCTGCCCTGATTGCCGAAAATCAGCTCTACCGCGCCCAGCTCACGGGGGGTGAAGCAGCCGACAATCTATCGCCCGAGCAAAGAGCGCGCCTGAGGGTAGGGCTAGTCGAGTCTAATTCGCGGGCCAGTGCGGCCCGGCTAGAGGTAGATCAGCTACAGGCGCAGTTTTCAGCCAATGAGGTGCAGCTCAACGCTGCCAAACAAAGTTTAAGCATCGACCAAGAGATTTTAGGTGATGTCCGCCCGCTGGCCGAAGAAGGAGGCATTGCCCGCTTGCAGCTACGCCGCCAAGAGCAAGAAGTGCTCAACGGCCAGGCCGAAGTCGATCGACTGACCCAAGAGCGCCAGCGGCTAGAGTTTGCGATCGCCCAGGCCCAGCAAAAGTTCCAAAATACTCTAGCGGTAACGGGCAGCGACTTACTCAATCGGATGTCGGACAATGAAAAACGCATTGCTGACATCGACAGTCAGATTAACAAGCAAATCGTCGAAAACGCCAAGCGCATTGCCGAACTCGACAGCCAGCTTAACCAGGCCGAGCTAACGCTGCAATACCAAGAGCTGCGCGCCCCAATTGACGGCATCGTATTTGATTTACAAGCCAACGGGCCAGGCTTTGTGGCCAACACCAGCGAGCCCATTCTCAAAATTGTGCCGGGCGAAGGGCTGACGGCTGAAGTGTTCATCACCAACCAAGACATTGGCTTTGTCAGCGAAGGGATGCCGGTGGATGTCCGGGTTGATTCCTTCCCATTTAGCGAATTTGGTGATGTCAAAGGCAAAGTTGTCAGCATCGGCTCCGACGCATTGCCCCCTGATCAAATTTATCCGTTTTACCGCTTTCCAGCTAAAATCCAGCTCGATCAGCAGATGATTAGCATACGGGGACGCGAGATTCCATTGCAGTCGGGGATGTCGATCACCGCCAATATCATTACCCGCGATCGCTCTGTGCTGAGCATCTTCACCGACATGTTTAACGACAAGGTGGATACGTTGAGGACGGTGCGCTAATAAAAAAAGCCCGGCAGCCCCCCTGCCAGGCAATTAGCGATGTGTTGCTTATGTTTTAACAATAGGCTGTGGCAGTGGGTCAGGGCTTCGTTCTACAGGGGCACCCGAGCGGATGAGGTTGAAGGCTCCGATTGGGTGAGGACAAGATGCCAGCACCGCCTGCTTTCACCCTTCGCCCTTTCGCTGAGAGCTTCTCGCCCGCAGGCAAGATGCCCGCACCACGTTCTTTCCACTTCACTCTTCACCCTTCACCTTTTAAAGCGCGTCGCCTTGGTGGAGCGGCAGGCTAATGATAAATTCGGCTCCTTTCCCCGGCTGAGAGTGGACGGTGAGGTTGCCGCCGTGTTTCTCGACGACAATTTGACGGGCGATCGCCAGCCCTAATCCAGTGCCCTTGCCAACGGGTTTGGTCGTAAATAGATAGTCAAAAATCTGTTCTTTGATCGTATCGGGCAGCCCAATGCCGTTATCGCGAATGCAGACAAGGGCATCGGTCTTATCGGCAGACAGCGCCGTTTCCACGTGAATTAGGTTGTAGTGATCGTTGACGATGCCCAGCGCCGCTTGCTTGCTGTTGAGGTCTTCGATGGCGTCGATGGCATTGGCCAACAAGTTCATAAACACCTGGTTGAGCTGCCCTGGGAAGCCTTCTAGGGGCGGCAGGTCGCCATAGGTTTTGATCACGTGAATCTCGGGGCGATAGTCGGTTTCTTTAAGCCGATGTTTGAGGATCAGCAGCGTGCTGTCGAGCCCCTCATGCACATCAAAGGTGACTTTCTTTTCGGCATCCGCTCTAGAAAAAACGCGCAGCCCGTTGCTAATCGCCGAGAGCCGCTTTGCGCCTTCGGCCATAGAGCCGAGCAGCTTAGGCAAATCTTCTTGCAGGTAGGGCAGGTCAATCGCCTGGGTAGCGTCTCGCACAATCGCCGTTGGGTTGGGATATTCAGACTGATACACCTGAATCAGGGCAAACAGGTCTTGAATATAGTTTTGGGCGTATTTTAAATTCCCCTGCAAAAAATTGACCGGGTTGTTAATTTCATGGGCAACCCCGGCGATCAGGCTGCCCAGGGCCGACATTTTTTCGCTCTGGACTAGCTGGATTTGGGTGTTTTGCAGCTGCTGGAGGGCGGCGGAAAGCTCGGCGGTGCGGTCAGACACCCGTTGCTCTAGTTCGCTATTGAGGGTGCGTAGCTCTTGGGTGAGGCGATGGATTTTGAGGTGGAGGCGAATCCGGGCTAGCACTTCTTCGTGCTGAAATGGCTTGGTGATGTAATCGACTGCGCCTAGTTCTAAACCAGTGACGCGATCGCCCGCCTCGGTGAGGGCCGTCATAAAAATCACCGGAATATCGCGGGTGCTGTCGTCGGCTTTAATCTGGCGGCAGGTTTCAAAGCCGTTGAGCCCCGGCATCATTACATCGAGCAAAATCAGATCAGGGCGAAACTCTTGCAGTTGGGCGATCGCCGCCTCTCCAGTTTTGGCCACCAGCACCCGAAACCCCTCGGCCCGGAGCAAATCGTAGAGTACTTTAATGTTGTTTTGGTTATCCTCCACAATGAGGATGAAGCCTGCGGGTGCTGCCATCAGTCGTTAATCATTGGGAAGGTAACGTCGTACAAGTTTGACAATCTCGTCGATATCAAAGGTTTCGACAAGACGCAGAATCTCCCTGGCCAGGGGCACGTATTCTGGATCAGCCTGTTGTAAACGGTAGACTTCCTGCTCAATGCCTTCGATGTCTCCAATACGGGCGACATCGTACAGCCGAGTTAATTCTGTCACGTCAGGAATCACCCATTCTGTGTCGGAGCGATCGCATTCGGCATCCGCTGGCGCACGTTCGGTATCGGTGGCATAGCACCACACCAAGCCCAGGTGGGTGGCCAACTGTTCAAACAGTTGGTTGGCCTGGACGGGCTTGGGCAAGAAGTCGTCACACCCCACCGCTTGGCTCTGCTGACGGTTTAAGTCAAACACGCTGGCCGAGGAAGCAATGATCTGGCAGGGCTGGAGGATGGGCGACTGGCGCAGGCGGCGGGTTAGCTCAAAGCCATCCATCACGGGCATGGCCAAATCGGTAATAACCAGGTCGGGGCGATCGCGTTCTGCCCGCTCTAGGGCATCTTCCCCGTTGTGGGCTTCGATCAGCTCAAACCCTAGGGGCGACAGCAGATTGACAATCACCGAGCGATTTTCCCAGCGATCGTCCACAATCAAAATTTTGCGGCGATCGCCCCGATA
>DATNOW010000001.1:0-7072 GCA_036703515.1 Chroococcidiopsis sp. | reverse complement strand
CGGACGTGGGGGCAGCTTAACGTCAAAGGCGATAATGCCGTGCTGGTTTGCCATGCCCTCACCGGCTGGGCCGATTTAGACGACTGGTGGGAGCCCCTGCTCGGCCCCGGGCGATCGCTCGACCCCAGCCGCGATTTTATTGTTTGTAGCAATATTCTCGGCAGTTGCTATGGCACAACCGGGCCGACCTCCATCAATCCCCATACGGGTGCGCCCTACGGCCCGACCTTTCCCACAATTACGGTGCGCGATATGGTGCATCTCCAGGCGCGGTTGCTGGATGCCCTTGGTGTGCGATCGCTCCAGCTTGCGATTGGCGGCTCCTTGGGTGGGATGCAGGTGTTGGAATGGGCCGTGCTCTATCCCGAACGGGTGCAGGCGATCGCCCCCATGGCCTCGCCGGGGCGGCACTCGCCTTGGTGCATTGGGCTGAGCGAAACCCAGCGGCAGGCGATCTATAGCGATCCCAACTGGCAGGGCGGCTACTATTCGAGGGAGCGATCGCCCCTGCAAGGGTTAGCCGTAGCGCGAATGATGGCGATGACGACCTACCGCGCCTGGGCTAGTTTTAGCGAACGGTTTGGGCGCGAACCGGGCGATAACGATCAGTTTGCCATTGTTGACTACTTGCAGTATCACGGGCAAAAGTTAGTCGAGCGGTTTGATGCCAATACTTACGTCCTGCTGACCCGCGCCATGGATAGCCACGACCTCGGTCGCGATCGCCCCAGTCGCTATGAGACCATTCTGCAAAACATCCCGCATCCGACTCTTGTTGTCACCATTGACTCGGATGTGCTCTATCCCCCCGTCGAACAGCAAGAACTGGCCACCCACATCCCCAACGCTGAACTGGCCTGGCTCCACTCGATCCATGGCCATGATGCCTTCTTGATCGAAATGGATCGGCTGAATCAGCAGGTACTAGACTTTCGGCGGGCGATCGCTTCTTCAAGAAGCAAAGAAATTGAACGTAGAATCGTAGAAAATAATTCACTTTGCGCAAGTTTCGACAACAGCGAGCAGGTTTTTTAAGATCACCGATACGTTATTGGGATGCCACGCTGCAACAATCTCTAAATCGGGTGATTTTTCTTGGATGGGTCGATAGATGACGCCAGTCCGGCACAGATTTTCTACATTAGCTGGAAGAATAGAAATTCCGACACCCCCTGCCACTAAACTGAGAACCGTCGAGATCCACGCCGCTTCTTGCTTGACCTTGGGCTTAAAGCCAACCTCCATGCAGAGT
This sequence comes from Chroococcidiopsis sp., assembly GCA_036703515.1. Taxonomy (GTDB): domain Bacteria; phylum Cyanobacteriota; class Cyanobacteriia; order Elainellales; family Elainellaceae; genus DATNOW01. The sequence continues at coordinate 5,820 of DATNOW010000001.1, read as the reverse complement.
CGATCAATTTGATCTCGGAGACCATAGAGCAAGTTAGAAGGCGGCAGAATAAATTGTTCATGGGTCAAAGCGGACAATGTAATGCTACCTGTGCGCTTTGCCAAACGGTGTCTTTCAGGCAGCACTAAAATCAAAGACTCTTTGAGCACCGTTTTCACCATTAACACCGGATCTTCATGATTGCTTTGACCTATGTATAAGCTATGAGAATGGAAAAAACCAACATCAAGCTCCTGCTTTTTTAGTTTTCCAATCTGATCATAGGAAGCGAGTTCCTGAAGCGTCAGGATAACGTTGGGATAGTTTTCATAAAACAAGCGCAGAATCTCAGGCAGCTTGCTATTGGCAATAGAAGTATTGATGCCAATCGTTAACCGACCCTTTTCGCCACGATTGATTTGTTGGGCGAGTTCAATGGCTTGTTCTGTTTGGTTGAGTAAGAGACGTGCTTCTTTTAAAAACTCTTGCCCAGCGTCTGTCAGCGCCAGGGGACGTTGTGTGCGATCAAATAGTTTAAATCCTAATTTTCCTTCTAGCCATTTAATCTGCCGACTCAATAAACCTTGATCGATTTGCAGATGCTGGGCCGCTTGAGTGAAGCTCCGTTTCTCTGCAATCGTGACGGCAAACTTGAGGTGCCGAAAGTCTAATTCATCCCAGTTTGAGTGTGGGTAAGAGCCAAATGGGCCTTGCGAGAGTGGCATTATGACGATTTAGTCATTTTATTTTGATGATTATGCTAACCATAACATTATGTCCCTGTGATTTGATTGTTTCCAAGCAGTTCAGAGTTCCTCGTTACCCCAAGTCACTGAAAGTTTTTCATTGAGACTCTTTACCACAGTCTTTCACTAAAGTTCTTCACTAACCTCCTTCACCAAACTACTGCACACCGCTTATGGATAAGTTGCATCGTGTTGTTATTGTTGGCGGAACTCATGGCAATGAGATGACTGGTATATATTTAGCCAGAAAATTTGCTCAACATCATGACTTAATCCAGCGCTCTGGTTTTTCTACGCAGGTGCTTTTAGGAAACCCAAAGGCGATCGCGGCTAGAGTCCGCTATATCGATCAAGACTTGAATCGTAGTTTTGAATATGAGCGTTTACAAAACAGTCAATTAGCCAGTTATGAAGATCTGCGAGCAAAGCAAATCGATCAAATGATTGGCCCTTCGAGCAATACTCCTGTAGATGTGATTGTCGATTTACATAGCACAACGGCCAACATGGGGTTGACCTTGATGATCGACCAAGAAGATCGCTTTAGTCTACAACTGGCTGACCATATTCAGCGCATTCATACAGATGTCAATGTTTACAGTACGGTCAACTCAGGGCGAAGTCGTGATTCACTGCGATCGCTTGCCAAATTTGGCTTTTGTGTTGAAGTTGGCCCTGTAGCTCAGGGCGTGCTAAATGCAGAGTTATTTGTCAAAACAGAAACCCTAGTTTGTACCATTCTGGATTACCTAGAACAGTACAATCACAACAAAATATCGTCACTGCATGGTTCCTTTATCTTGCATCGCTATCTAGGCACAATTGATTATCCGAAGGATGGGGCCGGTGAATTGCAAGCCATGATCCATCCACAACTCCAAGGCAAAGACTATGAACCTTTGCGTCCAGGTAATCCAATGTTCTTAAAGTTTTCTGGCGAGACTATTCCCTACTCGGGTGATTCAACGATTTACCCAGTTTTCATTAACGAAGCGGCCTACTGCGAAAAAGGGATTGCTATGTGTCTCATGCAGAAGGCGCAAGTCTCTTACTGAAAACAAACTCAGTTCTAAATATCTAGACGGAAGTTTGGCACTGTAAAAACTTTAGCTTTCATGAAGATGAAAAAGAAGCTTTTAACCATCTGTGGTGTAATAACCTCAGCCTCCTTAGGCTGCTTTGCTCTACCAGGACATGCAGCAGTAGAGCTTGAAATAGTCCAGCGGTCTGATGCAAGAGCCAACGCAGGATTAGAGCAATTTATCTACCCTAGTTCTAGTTTTAGTCACAGTAACGTTAATTCTTTTTCTGTGCCTGGCCAGTTTGCTGAAGCTCGACAGAGCGCTCATCTGCTAACCCTTGTTCTCTGTGCGAGAAAAGAACCTCCATTGGGCAGTCGATGAGTAGTCGATGATTGTAGCTACGTTTCTCCGGTAAGGCAGAGTCTAAGATCTAACGAGTGTCAACGCCGGTTGGCTGACAAAGCTCCTAAAACCTCTGGAAAGTTCTAGGTTGGGTTCAATAAAATATTAGACTATATAACTGTATAGTGTTATAGTAGATTGTGTCAACGTTTGGGAGGGTGTCATGCTCAAGCCGATGACTAGTCGCAGGCAGTCTTGGACTCAGCATCAGTGGATACGTTTGATTGCAGGAAGTGTCGTACTCATAAGCTTGTCACTATCATTGATCAATCTAAACTGGTTATTTTTGACAGCGTTTGTGGGGCTAAACCTGCTGCAATCGGCCTTTACCAACTGGTGTCCGCTCATTGTGCTGCTAAAAAAGATGGGAGTGCGAGAGGGATAGCAGGATGGCGGGATGATGGGAGTGTGATAGAGATAGCGGGATGATGGGATGGCGGGATAGCGGGATGATGCGATAACCCTTCCTATCCACCCACGCTCTCACTCTCTTACCCACTCACCCACTCTCTATTCAAAACTTCATTTAAAACTTAACTTTTAGGAGTCGCTATTATGGCTCGTGTTGTTGTCATTGGGGCTGGATTGGGGGGATTGCCTGCCGCCTATGAATTGAGGCACGCTTTGCCGCATGAACATCAGATCACGCTTATTTCAAATCAACTGAAATTTACGTTTGTGCCTTCCTTGCCTTGGGTGGGGTTAGGGTTGAAGTCTCTCAGTCACATCCAACTCGATCTAGGCAAGACCGTTCCTCAGCATGGCATTGAGTTTATTCATGCGGCGGTTACGGCAATTGATCCAAGATCCCGTCAGCTGACGATCAGCGACCCTGCGACTCATAGCGCAGTGACGCGAGTGCTGGACTACGATTATGCTGTTATTGCTACAGGCCCAGAACTAGCGCTAGATGCCCTTCCAGGGTTGGGGCCAGAGGGGGGCTATACTCAATCGGTGTGTAATCCCCATCATGCCGTGTTGGCAGGTCAAGCATGGCAGAAATTTTTGGCCGATCCGGGGCCGGTGGTGGTGGGTGCGGCACCGGGAGCTAGTTGCTTTGGCCCGGCCTATGAGTTTGCCTTCTTGCTCCATCACGTTTTGCAACGGAAGGGGTTGCGAAGTTGCTCGGCAACGCCAAAACAAATGCAAATTCCGATCACGTTCATTACCTCAGAACCCTATGCCGGACATCTAGGCATCAGCGGCATGAATAATTCCCGCTGGCTAATGCGCAAATTTATGGCCGATCGGGAAATTGAGCTGATGGAAAATACAGCGATTTCGCATTTTGAACCGGATGCAGTTCATTTAGTGGATGGGCGGAGAATTCCATCAAAGTACACAATGGTTTTGCCACCGTTTCGGGGCCCACGTTTCTTGCGGGAAGCGCCAGGGCTAACAGATGCCAAGGGATTTATCCCTGTATTGCCGAGCTATCGTCATCCTGATTTTGAATCGATTTACGCCGTGGGAGTGATCACTCAACTCAAGGCCGTAGAGCAAACCCCTATTCCCACAGGTGCGCCCAAGGTAGGGCTGATGACTGAGGAAATGGCCCTAGCGGTTGCCCACAATATTGCTCTGGAGTTGGGGGTCACCTCTGGCGCTCAGCTTCAGCCGACCCTCCAGGCTATTTGCTTTGCAGATTTTGGCAATACGGGAGCGCTCTTTTTAGCTGATCCGCTGCTGCCAGATCAGTTAGGAAATCGCCATCGTGCGCTTACTTACCACGGCCTTTGGGTGTCGTGGATCAAGGCAAGCTTTGAAACTTATTTTATGACGAAGATGCGCCTAGGCTGGACGATTCCCTGGTTTGAGCGTTGGGGTTTTCGGGCGATCGGGTTGCCGCTGGTAGAGCCCATTGTTGCCAGTACAGAGCGCGTCCAGGTCAATGTGTGACCCCAGACCATTGCTAGCCCAATTGATTGGAGTAGAGCAAGGGATATGGAAATTGTTTTCAGCCCCGGTGAATTAGAGATTTTCGCAAGCCGATTCAAGATTTTGGCAGAACCTACCCGGCTGCAAATTTTAACTGCCCTATGCAATCAAGAACGCAGCGTGCAAGAAATTTGTGATGACACAGGGTTACTCCAGTCCAATGTTTCAAAACACTTGCGGCTGATGAAGGATGCGGGTGTGGTGGCCTGTCGACGTGAAGGGGTATGGCGCTATTACCGGGTAATTGATACCGAGCTATTGGCGCTTTGCCCCCAGCGGCAGCAGTTATCAAAACAGTCGTCCAAAGAGTTGCCTAAAGCGTTACCAAAGCCGTCACCTAAACCGTTGCCGAAGTGATGATTTTAGGGAGGAATCTTCATGGAATGTCGTATCCGAAAAATTGCTTCCTGGTTGCTCTTATTAGGAGCATTGCTGTTAGTCATACTTTTAGGGCTTGGCATGGTGAATGTTCCTAGCGCCAACGCCACCGTTCGGCAATTGGAAGAAGCACCTGGGCAAATTGTTTACCAGTCTCGTCAAACCCTCAAAGATCAACGTGGCAATAGCTGGCAGTCTATTGCTTTCAAACGCATTCGTCCTGATGGTCAAAACAGCTTTGAGTTAAGGCTGGTGGGCTTTCCGGGCGTAGCGGAAATCGATCGCGCCCAACCGTTGACCTTAACCAATTCGTTGGGTAAAACGTTAACAGCAACAGATGTTTCTAGCACTATCTTTACCGACTCTGTCCAACCCGAACCCACCGTTGGGCAATACGATCTTCAACCTTTACTACCGCAGTTGCAAATAGGAATTCCGCTAACGCTGACATTGCCAACGCTCGGTGGTGAAGCTGTTAGCTTGTCAATTTCACCGCTGCTCATTGAAGAGTGGCGAACCGTTGCGAATTATGAGTAGAGATGACGGGAGGGTGAGATGACGGGAGGGTGGGATGACGGGATGACCTAATCTGCTTGGGTACTGCCCCGCTTTCCTGAACTTTCAATTTCTCAATCTCCTTACTGATTTATACACTTGGAGAATATCAATGGCAGACTTATTTTCACCGGAATGGATGCAGGGATTTGGTGAGAAATGGAATGCGGAACCAGAACTCGCGGATGCGCTGGCTAAGATTCATTTCAATTCAGTGATTGGCTATGGTTTTGAGGATGATCCCAACCCGACGGGTGTGCTGACAATTGAAGAAGGACGGGTTGTCTCTGCGGGTGCTTATGCTGGACAGCCGTTGAATTGGGATTTGCGAGCCGACCATGAGCATTGGATGCAGTGGAAAACCAAAGGGTTGAACATGATCGGATTGGGCATGGCCTATATGAACCGTAAGCTGCAATTTCGGGTTGGAGACTACGTTTCTATGATTAAAGATCCTCGAATGGCGGGCCCATTTATTAAATCTTTCACTGTAATGAGCAGAGTTTAAGTCTGAGCAGAATTAAAGTCAGGATAACAACATTGCCATGAAACCAACTAAAAAACAAACTCGCAATCCGGTTGCACTTGCTCCTACAGAGCTTAAATCACGCCAAAATCAGCTTTTAGTTGTTGATATTAGAGGTTGGTTGGAATATTGGATGGGACATATACCCGGTGCACAGCGACTCAGCCGCGATCGCATTCTCAAAGATATTCCTAAGGATCAGCCGATTGCGATTACTTGTCTATCGGGCCATCGCAGCGCGATCGCCGCCCAGTGGTTAGTAACTCAGGGCTAC